>NZ_JRJY01000158.1:0-38050 GCF_000801015.1 Aeromonas sp. ZOR0001
GGTGAGCTGAAACACGTGCGGACAGACGGGGCAACGATAGCGAAAATGGCTGGCAGGGGTCTTCCCATGGCGATATACGTGGTCAGAGTTGCAGCGAGGGCAGTGAACGGTGATGGATGCCATGAAGCTATGAGTCTCAAAGGCACCCATCATACCAGCTCAACCGTTCGGAGGCATCACCAAAACAAAGTAAAAGACTCGGCTATTGACTAAGTTGATAGAAGGCGAAGCATAAAACAGCGCCAGTTTGATACGACAACATCGCATGGGACCCGGATCATGGACAGAGCGCAGGGCACAGCCCCCTTTTCGTTGCAAGTGGATCTAAGGCAGGTGGTGTATGCCCTGTCAGCCTCGCTGGATCTGGTGGGCATTGGCGATGTGGCCCACGGTAAACGGGTCGGGATTATGGCTGCCGAGTGCAGCCGGGAGCTGGGGATGAGTGAGGCCGAACGCTGTCTGCTGTTCGAGCTGGGGGTGCTGCATGATATCGGTGTCTCCTCGACCATCACCCATCACTATCTGGTCAGCGAGTTCGATTGGGAGTCCTCCCAGCGCCACTGCGAGGTGGGATATCAGCTGCTCAAGGATTTCCGTTTGCTGGCCCCACTGGCCCTGCCTATCCGTTATCACCACACCCACTGGCACCTGCTGCGCGAGATGGCTGATGTGGACCCCAATGTAGCCCGTCAGGCCAACCTTATCTTTCTGGTGGATCGCTGCGATGCGTTGGCGGCGCCCTACTATGGCGATGGTTCATTGTTGATGCATACCAACGAGATCCGCGCACGCCTGCAGGATTTCCGTGAGGAGTTCTTTGCCCCCGAGCTGGTAGATGCCTTCCTCAAGGCGTCTCGCTCTGAGGCATTCTGGCTGCAGCTGGAAGCGCGCTCCATCAATGATTACATGCTGGAGATGCTGCAGGTGCGGGAGCCTTGCCTGACCTTCAACGGGGAGCTAAAAGCGCTGGCGCAGATCTTCTCCGGCATTGTCGACGCCAAAAGCCCATTCACGATGACGCATTCACTCGGTGTGAGCAGGTTGTCTCGGGCATTGGCCGAGCAGATGGGAGTCAGTGCCATCCATTGTGACATGCTGGAGATCGCCGGTTTGCTGCATGATCTGGGCAAGCTCAGGGTGCCGGACGAGATCCTCGACAAGCCTGCCTGCCTGACGAAAGAGGAGCGGGCCATCATCAATACCCACAGCTTCGAGACTTACCAGATCCTGCGTCATATCGAAGGGTTTGAGGAGATTGCCTGTTGGGCGGCCTATCACCATGAGGAGCCTGATGGGGAGGGCTATCCGTTCCACCTGCCGGCATCCGCCATGGCGCTTGAAGCGCGGATCCTGCGGGTCGCTGATATTTTTCAGGCAATGGTGCAGGACAGACCTTATCGGCGCGGCCTGCCTGCCCGTGACGCATTGACCTTTATGCAGCAACTGGCGGATCAGGGACGGGTCGATCCCGCTGTGGTGGCGGTGCTGGCCGATCACTTGCCGCAGATGATGATGGCAGCCATTCCGGATCGCGAGCCGGATCATGCCATCAATTGAGGGAGAGGCTGGCCGCTGACTCATACTGCCGCGAGCCAGCTATGCTTGGAACAAGCCGAGCATGGTGCCGGTACCGGCGCACAAGACGCCAGCTTGATGGACTACCGTAGGGGAGCAGATATGGAATCGCTAAAAGCCAAGGATTATATGCAGAGCAGACCCATCACCTTCACTGCCGACATGATGGTGCAAGCTGCGGTCGAGAAATTTCTGAACAGTCATCAGCTCGGTGGCCCAGTGGTGGATGGGCAGGGCCGTCTGATTGGCTGGATCTCCGAGCAGGATTGCATCGCAGTGCTGCTTAAGGAGGCCTATCACTGCGAACAGGTGGCGCAGGTCAAGGATGTGATGCGCAAGGAGGTGTTGTCGGTGGGACCCGATACCAGCATTTTGAGCCTGGCGGAGATGATGATGGGGCAAAAGCCGAAAATCTATCCGGTAGTGGAGGAGGGGCGTCTGCTCGGTGTCATCAATCGCCACAACGTCATGCAGGCCATTCACGCCCAGCTCACCACCTGTTTTGTCCATCACTCCCACGGTTAACCCTGTTTTTCTCTCTCCCAAGGCAAGCTTCGGCTTGCCTTGGCTATTTCATATGCTGCCATTTATTCATATTATGCCATCTTACAATGGTTGTTTTGTCATGTTTGAGGAGCGGCCAATCTCTCAGTCTTCCCATGTATAACGCTACGTTAAGGCTTGCACCGCCCCCGCTCGCTCTTTAGGATCGCTCCCAGCTTATCGATATGGCCCCTCTGGGCACCTATTTAAGGAATTCGTACCTTGTCTCTCTCTATCGAGGCGCTGCGCCGCCGTCTCTCTGCCTGCATGAACCTCGACGCCCGCCGTCTCTCCAGCCGTTTGCACGGGGTCAAAAAGTTGCCTGAAGGCAAACAGGCCGCCGTGCTGGAGACCATCGCCGCTGATCTGGATGCCGCGCAAGGGCGCTATCAAACCCGTCTGGCCGGAGTACCCAAGGTGACTTATCCGGACAACCTGCCGGTCAGCCAGAAGCAGGCTGAGATCGCCAAGGCCATTCAAGAACATCAAGTGGTGATCATTGCAGGGGAAACAGGCTCGGGTAAAACCACCCAGCTCCCCAAGATTTGTCTGGCGCTGGGGCGCGGGGTGAAGGGCTTTATCGGCCACACCCAGCCGCGCCGTCTGGCAGCCCGCACCGTCGCGGCCCGTATTGCCGAGGAGATGGAGTCCGAACTCGGTCACTACGTGGGTTACAAGGTGCGCTTTACCGATCAGGTGAGCGAGCAGACCCACATCAAGCTGATGACTGACGGTATTTTGCTGGCGGAGATCCAGAATGACCGGATGCTGACCCAGTACGACACCATCATCATCGATGAGGCCCACGAGCGTAGCCTCAACATCGACTTCATTCTGGGTTATCTCAAGCAGCTGCTGCCACGGCGCCCGGACCTCAAGGTGATCATCACCTCGGCCACTATCGATCCGCAGCGTTTCTCTCGCCATTTCAACAAGGCGCCGGTGATTGAGGTCTCCGGCCGCACTTACCCGGTGGAGGTGCGCTACCGCCCGCTCACCAGTGATAAAAGTGAAGGACTGGAAGAGCGTGACGAGCTGCAGGGGATCTTCGATGCGGTGGAAGAGCTGGCCCGCGAAGGGCTCGGGGACATCCTTATCTTCATGAACGGCGAGCGGGAGATCCGCGATACCGCCGATGCCCTGCGCAAACTCAACCTGCGCGATACCGAGGTGCTGCCGCTCTATGCCCGTCTTTCCAACGCCGAGCAGAACAAGGTGTTCCAGCAACATGCCGGACGGCGCATCGTGCTCGCTACCAACGTGGCGGAGACCTCGCTGACGGTGCCAGGCATTCGCTACGTTATCGATCCGGGCACCGCCCGCATCAGCCGCTACTCCTGGCGTACCAAGGTGCAGCGCCTACCCATCGAGCCGGTCTCCCAAGCCAGCGCCAACCAGCGCAAAGGGCGTTGCGGTCGGGTGGCGGACGGCATCTGTATCCGCCTCTACTCGGAGGAGGATTTCAATAGCCGTCCCGCCTTTACAGACCCCGAGATCCTGCGTACCAACCTGGCCTCCGTCATCCTGCAGATGCTGGCGCTCGGCCTTGGCAACATGGAGGCTTTCCCCTTCGTCGAGCCACCAGAGTCGCGCCATATCAAGGACGGCCTGACTCTCTTGAAAGAGCTGGAGGCGGTGCGCGAGCTTCCCGCCACCGGCGATCGCGAGGCCAAACTGCAACTGACCGAGATCGGTCGCCAGCTCTCGCGCATCCCACTTGATCCGCGTCTGGCGAAGATGGTGATCAGCGCAGCGCAAACTGGCTGTCTGAGCGAGGTGATGGTGATCACCGCGGCCCTCAGCATTCAGGATCCCCGCGAGCGGCCCATGGAGAAGAAGCAGGCCGCCGACGAGCAGCACAGGCGCTTTGAGGACAAGGATTCCGATTTCCTTGCCTTCGTCAATCTGTGGAATTACCTGAAAGAGCAGCAGGATGCCCTTGGCAGCAACCCGTTCCGCCGCATGTGCCAGAAGGAGTTTCTCTCCTACCTGCGGGTGCGTGAATGGGAGGACATTCACTTCCAGCTGCGTCAGACGGTCAAGGAGCTGGGTTTTAAAGCCAACCATGAACCGGCGGATTTCAAGACGGTGCACTGTGCCCTGCTGACCGGCCTCTTGAGCCACATCGGCAACAAGGATCTGGAAAAGCCCGAGTTCCTTGGCGCCCGCAACGGCCGCTTCCACCTCTTCCCGGCCTCGGGTCTGTTCAAGAAGCCGCCCAAGTGGGTGATGGCCGCAGAATTGGTGGAGACCTCGCGCCTCTACGCTCGCATCAATGCCAAGATTGAGCCCGAGTGGGTGGAGCCGCTGGCAGGCCACCTCATCAAGCTGCACCACAGCGACCCACATTGGTCGAAGAAAAACGGCGCTGTAATGGCCAAGGAGAAGGTGACCCTCTATGGTCTGACTCTGGTCAACGAGCGCACCATCAACTTCAGCCGTATCGATCCGGCGCTGTGCCGCGAGCTCTTTATCCGCCGCGCCTTGGTGGAGGGGGATTTCGAGACCCGTCACCGCTTCTTCAGCGATAACCGCAAGCTCCTGGCCGAGGTGGAGGCGCTGGAGCACAAGTCCCGTCGGCGCGACATCCTGGTGGATGACGAGGACTTGTTCCGCTTCTACGATGCCCGTTTGCCGGAGGAGGTGATCTCCGCCCGCCACTTCGACAAGTGGTGGAAAGAGGCGCAAAAGCGGGATCCCGAGCTGCTCAACTTCGAAAAAGAGATGCTGATGAAGGGGGACGCCGCCCACATCAGCGATCTCGACTACCCCAACTTCTGGCAGCAGGGGCGCCTCAAGCTCAAGTTGACCTATCAGTTCGAGCCGGGGGAGGCCGCCGATGGCGTGACCCTGCATATCCCGCTGCCGCTCCTGAATCAGGTGGAGGTGAAGGGGTTTGAGTGGCTGATCCCCGGGCTGCGCCACGAGCTGTTGGTGGCCCTTATCAAGTCGATGCCCAAGCCGATGCGCAAGAACTTCGTACCGGCCCCCAACTATGCCGATGCGCTGCTCGCCAGTATCAATCCCGAGCAGGGACCGCTGCTGGACGAGATGGAGCGCCAACTGCGCCGCATGACCGGCGTCACCGTACCTCGCGAATCCTGGGACTGGAATGCGGTGCCCGATCACCTGAAACTCACCTTCCGGGTGGTGGACGACAAGCACAAGAAGGTGGCTGAAGGGAAAGATCTGGAAGCCTTGAAAGAGTCGCTGCGTGGCAAGGTGCAGGAGACCCTGTCGCAAGTGGCGGACGATGATATCGAGCAGTCCGGTCTCACTCTGTGGAGCTTTGGCGAGCTGCCCCAGGAGTACAGCCAGAAGCGCGGCGGCTTCGAGGTGAAAGCCTATCCGGCGTTGGTAGACGAGAAGGATTCGGTCGCCATTCAGCTGGTGGAGAGCCCTGTGGTGCAGCAGCAGCTGATGTGGGCCGGTCAGCGCCGGCTGGTGCTGCTCAACGTGCCATCCCCCATCAAGTATCTGCAGGAGAAGCTGCCCAACAAGGCCAAGCTCGGGCTCTATTTCAACCCGTTTGGCAAGGTGGCGGAGCTGATTGATGACTGTATCGCCTGTGGCTGCGACAAGCTGATCGAGCAGCATGGCGGGCTGGCTTGGGACGAGGCCGGTTTCGAGGCGCTCAAGGAGTTTGTCCGTGCCGAGCTCAACGATGCGGTGGTGGAGGTGGCCAAGCAGGTGGAAGCCGTGCTGACGCTGTCCCATGAGATCAAGAAGCGGCTCAAGGGGAAGATGCAGCTCGACACCGCCTTTGCCATGTCGGATATCCAGCAGCAGCTCGGCAACCTTATTCACAAAGGTTTTGTCACCGAGACCGGCTGGCAGCGGTTGCCTGATTTGCTGCGCTATCTGCGCGCCATCGAGCGCCGCCTGGAGAAGCTGGCTATCGATCCCAACCGGGATCGGGTCTACATGCTCAAGGTGCACAGCGTGGAGTCGGAGTACAAGGCGCTGCTGGCCAAGATCCCCAAATCCCAGCTTATTCCCACCGAGGTGGTCAATATCCGCTGGATGATTGAGGAGCTGCGGGTGTCGTTCTTTGCTCAGAATCTGGGGACCCCTTATCCGGTCTCCGATAAACGGGTGCTTAACGCCATCGCTCAGTGCTAAGCTGCTATCTAACTGTTTTAACAGCATGATAGCGGGTGATGAGAAGGGGTTGCCGGTCAGGTAGCCCTTTCAAACCGCAAATCAGGGAGGCAAGGATGCTGGGGATCTGGTTGAGTGTGGCGCAGGTGGTGATCAGCGGTTATCAACCCATCGCGGAACAAACCTGGGTGCAGTTGAACCCGGAATATTACCCGCTGGCGCGCATGCCGCCTGCGATGTTTGTGGCCTGGCGTGGCAATCAGTTTCCGCCGCTGGCCCAAAAGCAAAAGCACGGTCGCTGGCAGATCCTCTTTCCCGCCCGATTGGTGCCCCCCTTCGATCTGTTCGAGGGGGAGGCGCAGCTCTCCAAAACCTATCTGGCAAGGCTGCGGCGCATCGACGAGATGGCTTACGGGGTTGTCCCCGGGCAGGCTGTTGCGGCTGGTGCAATCGTGCAGCAGGGGAGTGGGTCCCCTGCTTATCACGCGCAACCTGTCGCGCCCTTTATTGCCGAGTTCCGCACACCCCAAGACGCGTTCGGTGGTGTTGATATGCCCAGCGACCCCGACGAGAGCGAACCTCTGCTCGCTCAGCTGGGGGTGACCTTTCGCACAGCGGGGATGAGTGGTGCCCAAGGATATGAGGGAGTAGTGAGCGCCGATATAGCGCTCGCCAGCCACACGGCTAGCTTATCCGCAGGCAGTGACGTCATGCTTACCCTCACGGCTCCCGCAGCCGGCGGTTCACAAACTGTGTGTCATCAGGTCGCAGCAGGGGAGACCCTGTGGCGTATAGCGAATCAGTTATCCAGTGCCCGGGGAGCCGATACTTACAGCTATTTGCTGGCGCTGGTGGCAGAGAACCAGCAGCGGCTTGGCAAGAGCATTCGAGTCAGAACGGGGGAGGCTCTCTACTGCCCGCGCGCCGAGACCCTGGCGCGGTTTGATGCCCTGAGCCCGGCCCAGCGTCAGCAGCAGTTCGCCCGGTTGGAGCAGGGGCGCTAAATGCAGAGTCGGTACCTTGTATCCGAATTTGGCCCGTGGTAGTATTCGCGCTCGTTTTGCGAGGTGCTGACCGGTCGCAGTTAGCACCATAAATTCATCCAAAAGAGATACATACTATGTCTTTCGTATTCCAAGCTGAAGTCCGTTCTGACCTGGGGAAAGGTGCGAGCCGCCGCCTGCGTCAAGCTGACCAAGTTCCTGCCATCGTTTACGGTGCAGGCAAAGAAGCCCTGTCCATCACTGTTGACCACAAGAAAATGATCCTGGCTCAAGAGAAGCCGGAATTCTATGAGTCTGTACTGACTCTGGTTATCAACGGTGAAGAAGTTAACGTAAAAGTGAAAGCTATCCAGCGTCACCCGGTACGTTACAAGCTGATCCACCTGGACTTCGTTCGCGTTTAATAGCGAACCGTCAGGTTGAAGAAAAGCCACTCTCAGGAGTGGCTTTTTGCTATCTGGCATCTTGTGAGCAGGCTGAAGGGACTTGCCTGATAAGCCAGCAAGGCGGTTATCCCAGCTGGCTAAGGGCCTGTTGGCAACGCTGCTCGGCGGCATCAAGCTCCAGCAGTACCATCCTGATATCTTCCATCTGCTGTTGCAGTGTCTCCCGTTTCTCCTCAACCAGTCCCAGCATGGTCTGTAACTGGGTGCGGCTGCTCTTGTCGGCATCATAGAGATCAAACAGCTCGCGGATCTCGGCGAGGCTGAACCCGAGCCGCTTGCCGCGCAGAGTGAGCTTGAGGCGAACCCGATCCTGCTTGCTGTAAATGCGGGTTTGTCCCTCTCGGGCGGGATTGAGCAACCCCTGATCCTCGTAGAAACGGATACTGCGCGTCGTAATATCAAATTCCCGGGCCAGCTCACTGATGCTGAAGCGCCGTCCTTCATCCTTGTTGTTCATACAGACTTCTTGGCGAACTAAATCCTGTCTGCACCTTACCTAAACGTAAACTGCACTGCAACTCTTGTTCCATCGTGTCAGAACCCCTATGTTATGGCCATGTAACAAACAGAGGTAGGCAAATGGATATTGCGATTGTGGCGGCAAAACGGACTCCGATGGGGGCGTTTCAGGGGGCATTGGCAGAGGTAACTGCGCCTGAGTTGGGAGCCTGTGCCATCGAGGCGGCACTGCAGCAAAGTGGGCTGCGTCCGGAGCAGGTCGATGAAGTGTTTATGGGCAATGTGCTGACGGCGGGCGTGGGGCAAGCGCCAGCCCGGCAGGCGTTGTTGAAAGCAGGGTTGCCAGATAGTGTGCCTGCTACCACGGTCAACAAGGTGTGCGGATCCGGCATGAAAGCAGTGATGCTGGCTGCGGATACCATTCGCCTTGGTGACAACAGGGTAGTGGTCGTGGGGGGGATGGAGAGTATGAGCCGTGCCCCCTATCTGCTGGATAATGCCCGCAGCGGCTTTCGGATGGGGCATCAAAAGGTGCTGGACCACCTATTCCTCGACGGTTTGCAAGATGCCTATGATGGCCAGCTGATGGGGATACATGCCCAGCGCAGCGCCGATCTGGCCGGTTTGACCCGCAGTGCCATGGATGAGTTTGCTCTTGCGTCGTTGCAGCGTGCGCGCGATGCGCAGCAAGCCGGCGCGTTTGCATCCGAGCTGGCAAGTGTCTATCGCGGTGATCGCTTGTTGCTGGCCGAAGACGAGCAGCCCGGCAAGGGCAGACCGGAGAAGATCCCGACCCTGAAGCCTGCGTTTGGCAAGGAAGGCACTATTACGGCGGCCAATTCGAGCTCCATCTCGGACGGTGCAGCGGCGCTGATATTGATGGATGGCGCCACGGCGCAAGCCTGGCAGGTACCAGTGCTGGCACGGATCGTCGGTTATCAGAGCCACGCGGCATTGCCCGCCGAATTTACCTCTGCGCCCATAGGCGCCATTTCACGCTTGCTGGCGAGTCTGGCATGGTCGGTGGAAGAGGTGGATCTCTTTGAGATCAACGAGGCCTTCGCCATGGTCACCATGCTGGCCATGAGCGGGGTCGGCATCCCTCATCACAAGGTCAATGTGCATGGAGGAGCCTGTGCACTCGGTCATCCGTTGGGGGCGAGTGGCGCACGCATTCTGGTGACGCTGATTGCCGCGCTGCGGCAACGGGGTTTGCGGCGAGGCGTGGCAGCGCTCTGTATCGGGGGCGGGGAGGCGACCGCTATCGCGGTCGAAGTGAATGACGAAACGAATTAATTGGTGGCTTCCATCGCCAGCAGTTGTTCCGTGACCCAGGTGGTGGCGGCCAGATAGAGGTGACTCACCTTATCCTCGCTCAGCCCCAGGCGGGCTGTTCTGGCCGTTACCCGTGACCAGTTGGCGCTTTCGTAATCTTCACAAAACGCGAGGTAGAAACCCAGATTGCCTTTGCGCTCCAGCAGCGCCAGCCGAATATCGTCGATGAGAGGGATAGTGCCGAGCAGCTTGTCCATCGGCTGCTCCATCAGTACATCCAGCAGGGAGAAGAGACCGGTGATAAAGGCCTGTTGTGCCTGCTGGCTCGGAGCGTGGGCGTGGGCCAGCAGTTCACAGAATCGGGCACGGATCATCGACATCTGGTAGAGTTCGGCGCTCTTGCCCTTGCCGGCGCTGGTCGCGGCTACCAGCGACACAAAGCGCTTTAGCTGAGTGTTGCCAAGATAGATAGCAGCCTGGCGAAATGACGAAATAGGGTTGGTGTGGCCCTTGAGATGGTTGACATAGCGCAGCAGCTTGAGAGAGAGGGAGATATCCTGACCGAGTAGCTGCTCAATCTTGTTGATATCAGGCTCTGCCTCGTTGACCACGTTGAGCAACTGCATCACCACGACTTGCGCTGGCTCCATGGTGGCTTGCTTGACCATCTCGGGTCTGCTGAAGAAAAAGCCCTGGAACAGCTGGATCCCCAGCTGTTTGACCCGCTCGAACTCCGCCTTGTCCTCTACTTTTTCCGCCAGATAGGTGAGCCCCAGCGTCTGATGCCGCTGGATAAACACTTTGATCTGCATCAGGGGGGTGGCACGAAGATCAAACTTGATGATGTGGATAAAGGGGAGGAAGCGCTCCCAATCCGGTGACATGGTGAAGTCATCGAGTGCCAGTTGATATCCCAGCTTGTGCAGCTGTTTCACCTTTTCCAGCAGGGCATCATCCGGTGGGGAATCTTCCAGGATCTCAATCACCACTTTTTCGGGCGGCAGGCACTCTGCCAATCCCTCCAGCAGCAGTGAGTGGGGGAAGTTGATAAAGCAGGGGCGGCCGCCCAAGAGCTGATCGATATTTTGTTGCAGGAACTGTTCGACCACCAGGCGTGATGTCGCCTGTTGGGAGGAGATGCTCGGGAAGACATTATTCAGACTATCGCGAAAGAGCAGCTCATAGGCATGAGTTTTGAGGTCTCTGTCGAGGATCGGCTGTCTTGCTACGTAGGAATACATGCCTTGCTCCAGTAAAGGTACTGGGTTGATTTTATGGTGTTGCAGAACACTATGCCAGTGTTCACCTTATTGGGTAAGGCAATAATTGGCATAGCGTTTTTTGCAGGGAAGGAATTTAGAAGAGATAGCTCAATTGTGCACCAGCCAGCCAGGCATCTCCTTCGGAAGTGCCCTGGAAGGTGGAGGTCGTCAACGGATTACCCGGTTGCAGCTCCATTTTTTCAGTGACATCCACCTTTTTGCCATCGATCAGGGTCAGCCCCAGATCCAGGGTCAGGTTGGGCGTGAACTGATACCCCATTCCTAGGCTGTACCAGAGGCGATCGGCATCCGGGATGGAGATGGTACGACGATCGGCTGGCACCGGGCTGGCGTCATAGGCCACACCGGAGCGCAGTTGCCATTTGGGAGTGACCTGATAGGTCATACCGATGGCGTAGCGCCAGCTATCTTCCCAGTGCTCATCCTTGATGTGCATGTTCTGCAAATTGTTGAGATCAGCTTCCAACTGAACGAATTTGCTCCAGTTGGTCCAGTTCAGGCTGCCGTGGAGAGCCAGCTTGTCAGTCAGCTGATGGAATGCAGCCAGTTCTGCGGTGGCGGGTAATGGCAGATCCAGACTGCCGGTATCTCTGATCTCGGTAACGGAGCCATCTGCATTGGGTCGGCCCACGATAGCATCTCCCGAGAGGGTCAAAGTTACATCGTGACGGTAGGAGAGGCCAATTCGGGTTTGTTCGGACAACTCCAGCAAGGTGCCTACATTCCAGCCCCATGCCCAGCCATCCCCTTGCAAATGTTTTGCGATCAGGTTGCGAGAAGGGAAGGTGCCACCGACTTCGCCTTCGCCCTGAATAGCAGAGATCCCGGCACCAATTGACCACATCTCATTGATGCGGTAGGCGAGTGAGGTACCCAGATCCATGGTCTTGATATCGGAGACATTGCCAAAGTGTCCTGCGCTGTAGTTATCCGGCATCTTGACGCCAAGGCCGTAGTAAGAGGTTGCCGAGAAGCCGAGTCGCCACTGCTCATTGAGTGGAATGATGAGATAGGCGTTGGGTACCCAGGCTGCGGCGGCGATATCGTGTGCACTGGCATCGGAGGTGACGATACCGGCTTTGGTCGGCAAGCGGGTGTTACCTTCAATATTGACGTCAGGACTGACATAGATGACTCCGCCAGAGAGCGCCATCTGATCGAAGCGGGTCATGGCTGCTGCATTGCGGGAGAGCACACTGGCGTTATCCGCGATGGCGGCCTCACCGGCAAAGGCGCGTCCCAGGCCTGTAGCGGACTGTTCAGCCAGCTGGAACCCGGCGGCATGAGTCTGACCCGCGATCACCAGCAGGGCGATGGCGGACGGTTTGATGATGGGATGCATGGCAAAATCCTTGCTGTTACCCGAAGGTTCAATCGGTCATATGAATGGAGGCAGGATTTTATATGGTATGACCAGTAAGGCAACGATAATGGCCAGTATCAGGATAAAACAAGATTAAATGCTGGGATGATGCACTCTAATAGCTTGATTAGAAAAGAAAAATAAACACGTGTGTGCTACATGTGTGCGCTGAAATCTAAGTTATGGATAAAAAAAGAGCGCCTGGCGGCGCTCTTTCCATTCTATCAATAATCAGAACTTCATGTTGAACTGGGCAGAGGCCAAGAAGGCGTTGCCGTGGGAAGTGCCTTGCCAGCGAGTGGTACTGTCATGTTTCGGCAGGCCTTCATTGACGTCAACCTCTTTGCCATCCAGATAAGCCATACCAAAATCAACACTCATATCTGTGTTGATATGGTAGGTGGCACCGGCGCTGTACCAGATCCGGTCTGAGTCGGGGATGCTCAGGCTACGGTACTCAGCTTCGATCGGACTATTGTCATAGGCAAAGCCCAGACGTGCTTCCCAAGCTGGATTGATATACCAAGTGCCACCGATGGAATAACGGAGGGAGTCTTTAAAATTCTCTGGTTTTTGCAAGCATTGACCAACTATTGCGCCATCTTTACAGCCACTGCTGGTTGCTTTCAGTTCTTCAAACGCACTCCAGTCAGTCCAGTTAACTGAGTAGTGGACGGCAAATTGCTGATTCAGACGGTGATATCCGGCAAATTCAGCCTGAGCTGGCAAATCCAGCTTTAGGTTGCCGTCTACAGTTTTAAATACAGGCTTGCCATTTTGGAGGCCAGCTACACCGGCAGTCGCTCCCTGAAAATCACCATCAAAGCTCATATCCACTTGTGAGCGATAAGTCAGAGCAAAACGGTGATTTTCGTTGACCTCATAGAGTGTACCAACGTTCCACCCGAAGCCCCATGTGTCACCTTTAAGGTGCGCAACATTAGTATCTTTCGGGAGCCCGTTTAGGTTGTAGCCGGCGAAACGGTTGAGCTCAGCAGCACCATAAACAGCGTTAATGCCTGCGCCAATACTGAACTGCTGGTTGATACGATATGCAATATTAGGGTTGATATTGAAGGTGACCAGTTCTGTATTACCAGCGGCTGAACCCGCATTGAATGTCTCAGAATATTCGGTAGATAGGCCATAATTTGAAAATAGGCCGATACCCCATGCCCACTGGTCATTCAGTGGTTGAATAAAGTAAGAGGCTGGGACGAAAGCCGCTGGCGCAATGCCACTTTCGCTGGCTGGGAGAACCCCTCCAATTTTGCCATCCACATCCACATCCGGTTTGATGTAGGTACCGGACACAGAAACCGCCATCTTGTCGAAGGTAGTCATGGCAGCCGGGTTACGGGCCAGAACGGAGGCGTTGTCGGCGATAGCTGCTTCACCGGCATAGGCGCGACCCAGACCGGAGGCCGAGTGCTCGTTCAACTGGAATGCCGCGGCATGGACTTGACCGGTGGCCAGCGCGATGGTGGCGGCAATCAGGCTTTTCTTGAAAATAGTTGTCGTCATGGTGTTCTCTCTTGTAGGCAGATTTTTTTGCCGATATTGGCTGCACGTTCAATGCAAACCTCGACAAAATCCGTTTTTATTTCAGCTTCTTCCCAATCAATTCTGGCGTGATTCTATGGATCTGGTAGGAGGTAAGAAATCAGACCAGTGACAGCAGAATACATAAAAGTGATCGATGTGTTAATCATTTGTTTTAACTTGCTGTTTAATTCATCATTTTCAGGGTCTAAAGATGGATTATTGACCTGGATTGCCGATCTCCGTCACAAAAATAATTTTGTCAATTTTTCGAAATCTTGAGGCAAATGAGTGACAAAGAGGAGTAATCAGGGGGAGAACAGGCAGCGGCTCGTGACCGCCGCCTGCTATTGAGGATGGTTCTGAGGTTGTTAACCGGCGATGTTAAATGTCCCACTGCAGACGTGACTGCAGGGCGTTGGCAACGGGGGCAAGTGGCTCTTTCATCTCGCCAATCAGTACCATATTGGCGCCTTTGAGCTGGACAATCTCCCCTTTGAGGGTGCCATCTTCAAAGGTGGCCTGTTGCAGGGTTAATGGAACATGTTTGGGCACTAAAAAGAGGGTGACTGGCCCCATCTTTCCCTGGATCACCATGTGCAAGGCCGGCCCCTGATAGAACGAGCAGTGATTGACATAGGTCACCTTGAGCCCATCCATCCCGCTTAAGGTGGCGCCATACTTCTCCATCTTGGCATTGATGTTATGCAGATTGACCTGCTCATCGACACCTTCAATAAAGGGTTCTTCGCCATAGACATGAGCCATCGCCACTTGTGCGAGGGAGAGAGCCGCAGGAGCCGTTTCTGGCAGCGTGATCCAGCGGGTGCTCATTCCCAGCAGGAAGGCGACCGATGCAGCCAGGGCGATCTGGCGCCAGGATGTTGATGTCCGGAGATTGACTGGCGCCGTGCCAAGGGGGCGGGATGGCGGCATATCATCTGGCGCGTCACTGTCTTGCAGCATGGCTTGCCTGAGCAGGATCCGTTCGGCCAGTCCGGCGGGAACCTCTACCTGCATGGCGCGCTTGAGGCTTCTGTCGAACTGCTTCATCTCGTCGAGATAGTTCCGATTGGCCTGGCTGGCGTCAGCGGTTCTGAGAAAGTCCGGTTGTTGATCGTTGGGCTGGATCATGGCGTTGCGGCGAAATTCGAGTTCATCCATGTCCGTGTCCTCTTGCTTGGTTCTTCTGCTCCATCGCCTCCTTGATCTGGTTGCGGGCGCGAAACAGGCGGGTCATGACGGTGTTTTTGTTGAGGCCGAGCATCTCGGCAATCTCCTCGCCACTGAATCCTCCCACGACTTGCAGCAGCAGTGGCTCCTGGTACTCCTCGGGCAACCGGGCGATGTGACGGTGCAACCACTCGTTCTCCATCTCCTGCTCGCTGTGCAGCGCATCGTGCTGGGGTTGAGGGTGATCGTTGAGATCCACCAGCTCCAGCTGTTTACGTTCAAAGCGGCGGGCGTTCTCCCGTCTGAGGATGGTGATCAGCCACCCTTTGGCCGCCTTGTCATCCTGCAGGGTGTCGATAGCCTTCCAGGCACGCAGGAAGGTCTCTTGCACCAGATCTTCCGCCACGTTGGGATCCCGGGTCAGCCAGTAGGCATACCGGTAGAGATCGCCATGCAGCGCATGAACCAGTGCTTCAAATTTGGTTTGTTTGTCAGCCATGGGATCAGAGACCGGCGAAGTGGCCGGATCATTTCCACCAATATGCTGCTGAGCACGTTTTTTTCTAAAAAACAGCAGTGCCATAGGGCAATCCTTGTCAGGGGGCGTGGCGGTGGGAGCGGGAACTCCCGTGCGCCAGCAGGTAAATCAGGTACGCAATACCGGCCATTTCATCAGCCCTGAGGGTACGCGCCAGAGCGCGCCACTCGATGGGCGGGCCAGAAGAGGGCCGTGCAAAACAGGCTCGCTCGAGTGCGGCGAGCCCGTTGCCGAGCCGATTATGCCCAGCGTCGGGCAACTGGCCTAATTGATAATAGGAGACCTGCCAGCGCAAGGTCGCCCACTTGATCAGCGCCTTGCGACTGGCATCCGGCTGGTGTTGGGCAAGGGCACGTTGTAGTTGATAGAAGGCGCGCCAGCGGGGCCAGTGGCGCCATAGCGCACGCAGCGTTATGGCCAGCACGACCCACCAAAGGCTCTCTCGCAGTGCCACCTGCGATGTCTGCTGATCAGGTTGCCGATTTGTCGTTGCCTGAAACGCCAGCGTGATGGCAGGGAGGCTGGCCTGCTCAATCCGGCCACTTTGGGTATTAAACCAGGGCAGATCAATGGGGGGCAGCTGGTAGTCGCCGCTCTGCTCCGCGACCAGAGTCTGGCGCCACTGTCGCTCAAACAGCAGCTTGCCATCTCGGTAACGCTCCTGCTGTTGCTCGCCATCGGGATGTGCCTGTATGCCGTTTGGCAGTTGATGGGCCATCAGGGGGGCAAGCTGTATCTGGCCGCTGTCACCATTCTCCATGGTCAGGGTGAGGATCCGGATCAGTGGTTCACCCACTTCCCCCGTGGAGGCCGGTTCAAGCCGTTGACTCAGGGTCAGCCGGGTGGCCACTGGCGTGGCGGGGGCTTTGTCGACCCGAACCTCGAGTGGTGCCGCGCGGGCCGAGAGTTTTTGCGGCTTGCTCCCTTGCTGCGTGAGCTGCCCCTGCAAGCGGGGTGAGTCGAGGTGCCAGAGTCCCGGCGCTTTTGCCTGAACGAGCCAGCTGCGGGTGAGCCTGCCGGGCAGACCTGCCTGAGCGGGGGCGATCCACTCGTCGCTACCGAGGCGACGGATGGTGAAGTGGGCAGAGCTGAGCTCGCTTAGCGCCGGGTTTTGCATACTGGTGGGCAGCCACAGTGTCAGCCGGTAGATCACCGGCTGGCCGGGATAGAGCGGGCCCTGATGTTCAAGGCTGGCCTGCATCTCGAGGGGCGAGGGGGCTGCGGGTTGCGGCAGTGCCGCTGTTTTCACCTCTCTCAATGGCAGGGTGAGCGAGGGGGTAAACTCATTTCCCAGCTTGAGCGGGGCAATCACCATCTCGGTATTTGCAGGTGAACCGCTCTGGTGCAGCGGGATCTGCCAGCGAGTCAGTTGTTGTACCGGGGTGGTGACCCGGCTTATGGTCACTCTGCCCACCGCAAACTGGCGCAGTAAGGGGGTGAGCTCAAGCTCGCTGCTCTGGCGCTCGCCATCCGCTTCGATGATCAGCAGCCAATCGCTGGGGTCAGCCCCCGGCAGCAGCTCTGCCCGGGGGGGCAAGGCCCAGCAAAGTGGACTCGCGAGTGCGAGCAACAGCCCCCATCCTGCCCGCGTCACCAGGGCTCCTCCACCTTGATAAGATCCCGGCGCAGCGCCTCTTTACGCAATCGCTGTTCCAGCAGCAACACAGGGGGAGAGGGTGGCAGGGGCATTGCTGCTGCCTGCTGTTCAGCCGATGGCTTGGGCTGCTTGCTGTTGCTGGTATCGGGAGCAGCCGCCGCTGCGCCCTGTAACAGAGAGAGGTTATAGAGCGCATCTTCATGGCCGGGCTCCAGTGCCAGAGCGGCCAGATAGGCCTCTTTGGCTGCGGCAAACTCTCCCAGTTGTAGCAGGGCATTGCCGCGGTTGTAGTGGGCGGTGGCGCTCGCCACTTCCTGATAGGCTGCGATGGCTTGCCGGTAGGCACCAGCCCGATACCAGGCGTTGCCGCGCCAGACTGGATCGTTGAAGGTGCGGGCAGCCTGCTGAAAATCCCCCTCTTGATAAGCCTGCATCGCTTGCAGGTCCCCTCTCTCTGCTGCTTGCAGATCTTGCGGCACAAGCAGCTGAGCTCCCACCATCAGCGCCATCATCAACCGGGCGCCGACTCTGGCCAGCAAGGCGAGCGGTAACAAGGGGATCAGCAACCAGGGGCCAAGATCCAGTGGTGCCGGGGTGAGGGCCGAGGTAGTCGTGGGCAGCGGCGCAAAGCGAGGGATGTCGCTGCCAAGCCACTGCAGCTCACCGCCGAGGCGATTGGCCAGAGCGGCAATGGCCTGACTATCGGGGGCGGGCAACTGTGCAGGCATGCGGGTGGCAAACCCCAACTCACTGGCCGGAATGGCGGGCATGGGGGCCGGTTGACCGCTGCTGGCAAGCAGAATATCGAGGCGGGCCGACTGGGTGTCGCGGCAGAAAAGGCGTTGCTGGCAGGGCCACAGAGCGGCGATTTGGGTCATCTGATTCCGGGTGAGGTCGTCGGTGATCAACAGCAGACGGGCTTGTTCTCCAGGGGCCAGCTGCTTCATGGCAAGTTCCACCGCCCGTGCCGGGTTGCTGCCCTGCAGCGGCATGATATCGGGGCGCAAGTCGGGCAGCAGCAGCGAAAGGGCCTGATGATCCCGGGTTGGCGGCATGGCGAGGTAGGCGTCGCCTGCGTAGAGGATCAGCGCAATGCGCTCGCCCTTGGCGCGGCTCAGCAGCTGCTGTAATTGCCATCTGACCCGGGTTGCCCGATCCGGTTTGAGATCGGTGGCGGTCATCGAGCGTGACAAGTCCAGTAGCCAGATATCTAGCGGTGCTGCAGGCTGCTGTTGCAGCTCACCGCGCAGTGCCGGTCCACTCAGGGCCAAAATCACGGGCAGGGTTGCCAGCCAGAGCCAGGGACGTTGAGGACGGGATGCTGGCAGCAGATAAGCCTGCATCGCAGGTGCGAGCAGCGGGGGCTGGCGACGACGGTGCCACCCTTGCCAGAGCCAGGGGATGAGTGCGATCAGCCACAGGGGGCGGAGCAAGATCAGCTCCATCTGCGCGCGCCTCGTGTCAGCCAGCTAGGCACCATGCGAAACTCCAGCCTGCCGTGCCCTGATGGCAGAAGCAGCAAGCCATAAAGCATTGCCAACGGCCAGGGGTAGAGCTCGATCACCGGCTGGTACTGGGCAATCGGCATGGGGGCAGGTTCAAGGGTATTGAGGGTCGCATTGATGGCATCGAGATCGCTTTGGGTTCGCGCCCTGAAATAGCGCCCCTGTCCTGTTTTTGCCAGCTCTTTCAGGAGCGGTTCGTCCAGTTCGCTGCTGGGATCGGCCTGACCGCTGCCTGCCTCATCATAGGGTTGGATAAAGGTATCGGGATCGGCCCCGACCCCCAGCGTGTAGATCCGTATTCCCTGCGCTGCGGCGAGTTTGGCCTCCTGCAGCGGGTCGGCACTGCCTGCGGTATTGCGGCCATCTGTGACCAGCAGCAGGGCGGTGGGGCGACCCGGATCCCCATGCTGACGTGCCAGCTGGATCGCCTCGCCAAGGGCGGTGGTTCGACCGACCAGATCAAAATCGAGCTCGTCGCTCAAGGTCAACAGCGCCGGGATCTCCTGAGTGAGGGGAGAGAGCAGGTAGGCGTGATCGGCAAAGACGATGAGGCCCACCCTGTCTCCGGCCCGTTTGGCGATCAGCGTTTTGATCTGCTGACGCACCGCCGTCAGCCGCGCTTGCTGCTCGCCGTTATCGAGCATGTCAGGGGTGCGCATGCTGTCTGACAGATCCACTGCCAGCAGCAGATCCCGACTCCCTTCATATTGGATCACCGGTTCCCCCCACCACTGGGGGCGGCAGAGGGCGAGGATAAGGGCGCACCAGAGCAGCATGGAGCGCCAGAGCGGCAATCCGGCCTGAGGGCGCAGCAGCGCAAACCCGGGATGAGCCAGATAACCGCGGCGCAGGGGCGGCAAGCCGAAACGCACCAGCAAGGGCAGTACCAGCGCCAGCGCAAACCAGGGCCAAGCCAGGATCATGGATGCCTCCGCGCGACTTTACGCCCAGAGCGGGGGGAGCGTTGCAAGAAGAGGGTTTGACCCCAGCGGCGATAATGTTGCCGAAGCTGTTCGCTCTGTTCGCGAGTCGGGTTCTGGCTGCCATAGAGCCAACGGCTCCAGTGAGGGGTGAACTGGCTAAAATCGCTGCCACCGTGACGATCAACGAAGGCGAGCCACGCCTCTCCCTGAAGCTGGCGCGCCTCGGGCCAGCGTTGCAATGCTTCATGACGCAGGGCCTCCTGTATGCGTGCCACCAGCAGTGCCGGATCTCCCTCCAGCTGACGACACCAGCGGCGGTAACGTATCACCCTCTTGGCAATCAGGACGGTCAGCAGCAGCAATAACGCTGTGATCAATAGCCACAGTAGCGCCTGCACTCTGGGATCAAGACTCTGTTCAATCAGATCTGGCCCCGGGTGGATGTCGCGCATCAGGGCGGCCAGCGGCGGAGTGATGGCCTCGGAGGCTGGACTGGCGCTGTCGAGTTCGGCGGGGGAGATCATCCCTGATGACATAACCCCTCCTGCCACTGCTGTTGCAGCGTCTGGTTGTTATCGAGCAGATAGAGGCGCTGCACCAATGGCAACAGCAACTGCTTGCCGTGGGCCAGTTGCTGTTCGGCAGCTTGCCGGTAGCGGCGGGAGAAACCGGCATGGCCCCCATCCAGCCAGCCCTGATAGTGCTGCCCTGGCCGATCGATAGCCACTGGCAGCTGGCCGTCAGGGGGAAGGGCTGCCTCAAGGGGATCGCGGATCTGCCAATAGTGAATATCATGGCGCCGCGAGAGCAGCTGCAATTGCTGACAGAGCACCGACTCGCAGGGTCTGTGATCGGTGATGATCGTCAGCTTGGCACCGTGAGGCAGCTTCACGCCGGACAAGGTGTCGGCCAGAGAGTGAGAAAGCGCCCGGCGGGCCAGCCCTTGCTGATAGTGATGGCAGAGGGATTCGAGCAGGGGCAGCACGCTGCCGCGCTGGCTCTGGTGATGGGAGATAAGCCCGTGGCAGATCAGGGTGTTGTGCTGCTTCTCCCCTTGCCAGATCAAGGCTGCCGCCAGCTCGCAGGCGAGGCGCGCCTTGAGCTGCAGTGTGGAGCCGAAATACATGGCGGGAGAGAGATCGAGCAGTAGCCAGTGCGCCTGATCCAGCTCCTCGCTATAGAGGCGGGTATAGGGACGACCGAGGCGTGCGGTCACTCGCCAGTCGATATGGCGTACCTCGTCACCAGCCTGATAGGCGCGCAGCTCTCGAAACGTGAGTCCGGGAGATCGGCCCGGTTTGCCGCGTTCGCTGCTGCTTCTGCCAGCGTGAGGTGGCTTCCTGGCCTTGGCCCAGAGCCGGATATTGAGCAGCCGTGGCAGCGACAGGGTGATATCGGGATGCAGACCGGGTTCTAGGGGCATGGCACCTGATCCAGCAGTTGGGCGATCAGGATATCGTTATCCAGATTGTCGGCCAGTGCCTGATAGCTGGGTATAAGGCGGTGGCGCAGCACCGGATAGGCTTGCAGCTGAATATCTTCCGGCAGCACATAATCACGTCCGGCAAGCCAGGCTCGGGCGCGGGCGGAGCGAGCCAGCCCAAGTGTGGCGCGGGGGCTGGCCCCTACGGCAATCAGTGGCTCAAGGGCAGGGCAAAGGCCACTACCCGGGCGGGTGGCGCAGACCAGCTCCACCAGATAGTGCTCCAGTCTGCTTTGCATGGTAACCGCCAGCACTTCGCTGCGAGCACCTTGCAAGGTGGTCTGGCTCAGAGTCACTGGTGCCGCGTCAAGCTGTTCGCCGCTGGCGTTGAGCTGCAAGATGGCGAGCTCCATGGTGGGGCTCGGGTAATCCACCATCAGCTTGAGCAAAAAGCGGTCTAGCTGGGCTTCCGGCAGGGGATAGGTACCCTCCTGCTCGATGGGGTTCTGGGTGGCGGCGACCATAAAGAGAGGCGGCAGTCGCCAGCTCTTTTTGCCTACGGTGATCTGGTGTTCGGCCATGGCTTCAAGTAGCGCTGATTGCACCTTGGCCGGCGCCCGGTTGATCTCGTCCGCCAGCACCAGATGGTTGAACAGGGGGCCGGGTTGGAATACAAAGCTGGCATCCTGCGGGTGAAACACCTCGCTGCCGGTGAGATCGGCGGGAAGCAGATCGGGGGTGAACTGGATCCGGGCAAAGCGCCCTTCGACGGCGCCAGCGAGTGCCTTGACGGCGCGGGTTTTGGCCAGCCCGGGGGCCCCTTCGATTAACACATGTCCTTCACATAACAGGGCAATCAGGAGCCCTTCTATTAGCTCCTCCTGCCCCAGGATCTGACTGCCAAGATAGTCCCTAAGTGCTCTGAACTCGGCCGCTGCCATGCGATAAACCCGTTGTTTTTATGGAAGTTGATCTTTTTATACTCCAGTTGCTTCCCAAGGGCGAGCAAAGGGGCCTTGCCGCGCTTAATTTAGTTTCAATCAGCTGTATGAAACTTGTGATTGGATTGTTAAGATGTGGCGCAATGAGGTCAGACCTCTGCCTTTTAAACCAAGGAGCCAGGATGAAACAGCCATTGAAACTGACGACTCGCCAGGGCGAACGGATTGCCGTCGTGGCGGGGCTGCGTACCCCCTTTGCCAAGCAGGCTACCGCCTTTCATGGCGTGCCTGCAGTCGATCTCGGCAAACTGGTGGTGAGCGAGATGCTTGCCCGTACCGATCTCGACCCAAAGCTTATCGACCAGCTGGTGTTTGGTCAGGTGGTTCAGATGCCGGAAGCCCCCAATATTGCCCGCGAAATCGTGCTCGGTACCGGCATGAGCGTCAATACCGATGCCTATAGCGTCTCCCGCGCCTGCGCCACCAGTTTCCAGGCGGTGGCCAACGTCACCGAATCCATCATGACCGGTACCGTAGACATCGCCATCGCCGGCGGCGCTGACTCCTCTTCCGTGCTGCCCATCGGGGTGAGCAAGAAGCTGGCCCGCGCCCTGGTGGATCTCAACAAGGCGCGCAATCTGCAGCAGCGCTTCAACATTTTGCGCCAGTTGCGGGTCAAGGATCTGCTGCCGGTGCCGCCTGCGGTGGCGGAATATTCGACCGGTCTATCCATGGGACAGACCGCCGAGCAGATGGCCAAGAGTCACCAGATCAGCCGCGAGGCGCAAGATGCGCTGGCTCATCGCTCCCACACTCTGGCCGCGCAGGCTTGGGCCGATGGCAAGCTCAGCGGCGAGGTGTTTACCGCCCATGTACCGCCTTACAAGTCACCGCTGGAGCGGGACAACAATATCCGTGAGAGCTCGGATCTGGCGAGTTACGCCAAGCTCAAGCCGGTGTTTGACCGGGTTCATGGCACAGTCACTGCTGCCAATGCCACCCCGCTGACCGATGGCGCTGCTGCCGTGCTGTTGATGCGGGAAGGTCGGGCGAAAGAGCTTGGCCTCGAACCGCTTGGCTATATCCGCAGCTTCGCTTTTTCGGCCATCGATGTGTGGCAGGACATGCTGATGGGGCCCTCCTACGCCACGCCGCTGGCGCTGGACAGAGCCGGCATCACGCTCAGCGATCTGACCCTGATCGACATGCACGAAGCCTTTGCCGCCCAGACGCTGGCCAACCTCAAGATGTTTGCCAGCCACGAGTTTGCCCGTGACAAGCTGGGCCGCGATCAGGCCATCGGCGAGGTGGACATGGAGAAGTTCAACGTCCTCGGCGGTTCGCTGGCCTATGGCCACCCCTTTGCCGCGACCGGTGCGCGGATGATCACCCAGACCTTGCATGAGCTGCGTCGTCGCGGCGGGGGACTGGGGCTCAACACCGCCTGTGCGGCGGGTGGATTGGGCGTGGCTATGGTGTTGGAGGTTGAATTATGAGCGCTAAGACTTTTTCCCTGGATGTTCGCAAAGATGGCATCGGCATCCTCACCATGGATGTGCCGGGCGAGAGCATGAATACCCTCAAGGCCGCCTTTGTGGAGGAGATCCGCACCGTGCTGGCCGAAGTGAAACGCAACAAGGATTTGATCGGTCTGGTGATCACCTCCGGCAAAAAGGACTCCTTCATCGCTGGCGCTGACATCACCATGCTGGCCGCCTGCACCAGTGCCAAGGATGCCGAGACCCTGTCGCGAGAAGGGCAGGAGATCTTTGCCGAGATCGAGGGGCTGACCATTCCGGTGATCGCCGCCATTCACGGCCCCTGCCTCGGTGGCGGGCTGGAGCTGGCGCTGGCTTGTCATGGCCGAGTGGTGACTGATCATGGCAAATCTGTGCTGGGATTGCCGGAAGTGCAGCTCGGTCTGTTGCCGGGTTCTGGCGGTACCCAGCGTCTGCCACGTCTCATCGGGGTGGCCAAGGCACTGGATCTGATGCTGACCGGCAAGCAGGTGCGGGCCAAACAAGCCAAGAAATTGGGACTGGTGGACGATGTGGTACCGCCGTCAATCTTGCTGGATGCTGCCATCAAGCTGGCCAAGAAGGGCAAACCGCGCCATCAGTTGAAACGGGATCTGCAGGGCAAGGTGCTGGAGACCAACAAGCTGGGCCGCAAGGTGCTGTTCGATCAGGCCAGCAAGGGGGTGAAAGCCAAGACCCGTGGCAACTACCCGGCGCCGGAGCGGATCCTGGATGTTGTGCGCATCGGCGTGGAGGAGGGGATGAAGGCCGGTCTGGCCGCTGAATCCCGCCACTTTGGCGAGCTGGTGATGACTGCTGAGTCTGCCGCCCTGCGTTCCATCTTCTTTGCCACCACTGAGATGAAGAAAGAGGTCACCTATCAGGGGGCCGAGCCGCGCAAGGTGGGCCACGCGGCCGTGCTGGGCGGTGGTCTGATGGGGGGCGGCATTGCGTTCGTCACCGCTACCAAGGCGGGCGTACCTGTGCGGATCAAGGATGTGGCAAGTAGTGGCATCGGCAATGCCATGCGCTACAGCTATGACATTCTGGCCAAGAAGCTCAAGCGCCGTCACATCCTGCGCAGCGAATTGGAAAAGCAGATGAGCCTGTTGACCGGTACCCTCGACTACTCCGGTTTTCACCGGGTGGACATGGTGGTTGAGGCGGTGTTTGAAGATCTCAATCTCAAACACCAGATGGTGAAGGACGTGGAGCGAGAGTGCGGTGAACACACAGTGTTTGCCTCCAATACCTCTTCCTTGCCCATTAACCAGATTGCGACAGAGGCGGCACATCCGGAGCGGGTCGTGGGGCTGCATTACTTCAGCCCGGTAGACAAGATGCCGCTGGCGGAGATCATCCCCCACGCTGGCACCAGTGCCGAGACGGTCGCCACCACCCTGGCTTTTGCCCGTGCTCAGGGTAAAACGCCTATTGTGGTGAAGGACGAAGCCGGTTTCTACGTCAACCGCATCCTGGCGCCCTACATGAATGAAGCGGCGCGACTGGTGCTGGAAGGCGAGCCGGTAGAGGTGCTGGATAGCGCGCTGCTGGACTTTGGCTTCCCGGTTGGCCCCATCACCTTGCTTGATGAGGTCGGTATCGATGTGGGCGCCAAGATCTCCCCAATCCTCGAGAAAGAGCTGGGCGGCGAGCAGTTCCAGGCGCCCAAGGCGTTCGACAAGCTGCTGCAAAACGATCGCAAGGGACGCAAGAATGGCAAGGGCTTCTACCTCTATGGCAAGGCGGCACCGCGCAACAAGCTGACCGGCAAAGAGGGCAAGAAGACGGTGGACGAGAGCGTCTATGGCGTGCTTGGCATCAAGCCTTCTGCCAAGCTGGCCCGTCAGGAGATCGCCGAGCGCTGCGTGCTGCTGATGCTCAACGAAGCGGCCATGGCGTTGGATAGCGGTGTGGTGGCGTCGGCCCGTGATGGCGATATCGGGGCCATCTTCGGCATCGGCTTCCCGCCATTCCTTGGCGGCCCGTTCCGCTACATGGACACCTTAGGAATTGATCACCTGGTTGGCCGTCTGGAGTATTACCAGAAGCGCCATGGCGACCGGTTTGCCCCCTGTGCCCGCCTCAAGGCAATGGCCGCAGAGCAGCAGACCTTCTACTGATAACCGCTGCAGATTGACCGCAAGACCACGAGGCCCGCACACCATGCGGGCCTCTTTTTATGTTGTGGCTTGTTCGGGTTATTCAGGTGGTGCTGCGATGATGCAGGCAGAGGCGAAGGCCGAAAAAATGGCCCACCGAAGTGGGCCGTAGAGATCTAGGGGCATGGGTCAGATCCCCGGTTTGCGCTCCGGGCAGCGGCCGATGATATCGGGCGGCAGCTCGCCGTTATCCTGCTCCAGCACCACGTCGAATCCCCACAGTTGATGCAGGTGTTTGAGCACCTCATGGCGTGAGTCGCCAAGGGGTATGCGGTTGTGGGGCACATAGCGCAGGGTGAGGGAGCGATCCCCCTTCACGGCAACGTTGTAGACCTGAATATTGGGTTCCAGATTGCTGAGGTTGTATTGGGCCGACAGAGTATTGCGCACTTGACGATAGCCTTCGTCATTGTGAATGGCGGAGACCTTCAGATAGTTCTTCAGATCATCGTCATCAATAGCGAACAGCTTCATGTCGCGCATCACCTTGGGACTGAGGAACTGGCTGATAAAGCTCTCATCCTTGAAGTTCTGCATGGCAAAGTGGAGGGTTTCGACCCAGTTGCTGCCGGCATAGTCGGGGAACCAGTATCTATCTTCCTCGGTCGGGTTCTCGCAGATGCGGCGCAGGTCAGTAAACATGGCAAACCCCAGCGCATAGGGGTTGATCCCCGAGTAGTAGCGGCTGTTGTAGGCCGGTTGATAGACCACGTTGGTGTGGCTGTGCAGCACCTCCATCATGAAGCGATCGCTCAGCTTGCCCTCGTCATAGAGGTGATTGAGGATGGTGTAGTGCCAGAAGGTGGCCCACCCCTCGTTCATCACCTGGGTCTGCTTTTGCGGATAGAAATATTGGCTGATTTTGCGCACTATTCGTACCACTTCCCGCTGCCAGGGCTCCAGCAAGGGGGCATTCTTCTCGATGAAGTAGAGAATGTTCTCCTGGGGCTCGGCGGGGTAGCGCCTGTCTTCCACACCAGCCGCTTTATGCTGCTTGGGCAGGGTTCGCCACAGCTCGTTGACCTGGGTCTGCAGGTAGTCTTCTCGTGCCTTCTGGCGCCGTTTCTCCTCGGCCATCGAGATCTTCTGGGGCCGCTTGTAGCGATCCACCCCGAAGTTCATCAGGGCATGGCAGGAGTCGAGCAGCTGTTCTACCGCCTCGATGCCATGCTTCTCTTCACACTGGGTGATGTAGTTCTTGGCGAACAACAGGTAGTCAATGATGGAGGAGGCATCGGTCCAGGCCTTGAACAGGTAGTTGTTCTTGAAGAAGGAGTTGTGACCGTAGCAGGCGTGTGCCATCACCAGCGCCTGCATCGGCATGGTGTTCTCCTCCATCAGGTAGGCGATGCAGGGATCGGAATTGATGACGATCTCGTAGGCCAGCCCCATCTGGCCGCGCTTGTAGTTGCGCTCGGTATGGATAAAGCGCTTGCCGAACGACCAGTGTTGATAGCCGATGGGCATGCCGACGCTGGAGTAGGCATCCATCATCTGCTCGGCGGTGATCACCTCGATCTGGTTGGGGTAGGTGTCCAGCTTGTAGAAACGGGCGACCCGGGCGATCTCCTGGTGATAGGTCTCCAGCAGATCGAAGTTCCAGTCTGGTCCGTCATCCAGTGGCGCTACACGTTTTTCTGTTTCGATCATGTGACCTCCTCACGCCGCTTGTTTCTTGAACAGCTCGCGGAACACCGGATAGATATCCTCGACCTTGCGAATGTGCTCCATCGCAAAGTGGGGGAACTGGCTGGCTACTGACTCATATTCGTGCCACAGGGTCTGGTGGGCACGGGTGGTGATCTCGATGTAGGAGTAGTACCGCACCCTTGGCATGATGTCCCGCGCCAGGATCTCCCTGCATTGCGGTGAGTCATCAGCCCAGTTGTCACCATCCGATGCCTGCGCCGCATAGATGTTCCACTGGTTGGCGGGGTAACGCTCGTTGATGATGTCATTCATCATCTTGAGGGCGCTGGAGACGATGGTGCCGCCAGTCTCCTGGGAGTAGAAGAACTCGTGCTCGTCCACCTCCTTGGCCTGGGTATGGTGGCGGATATAGACCACCTCGACGTTCTTATAGGTCCGGCTCAGGAACAGATAGAGCAGGATATAGAAACGCTTGGCCATCTCCTTGGTGGCCTGATCCATGGAGCCCGAGACGTCCATCAGACAGAACATCACCGCCTGGCTGGAGGGGACGGGCCGTTTGACGAAGTTGTTGAACTTGAGATCGAAGGTGTCAATAAACGGCACCGCATCAATCCGCCGTTTCAGCTCCCTGATCTCCTTCTCGAGCAGGGCTATTTCGGCAAAGTGCTCGTTGGGATCGGTGGCCAGCAGAGCCAGCCGCTCTTCCAGTTCGTGCAGTTGGCGTTTCTTGCCCGCTTGCAGCGCCATGCGCCGCGCCAGCGAATTTTGCAGGGAACGCACCACGTTGATGTTGGCGGGCACCCCGTTTGAGGTGTAGCCCGCCCGATAGGTTTTGACCTCCATCAGCTGATTGAGCTGGGTTTTCTGCAGCCTGGGCAGCTCCAGATCTTCAAACAGCAGATCGAGATACTCATCCTTGGAGATCTGGAACACGAAATCATCGGCCCCTTCACCCTGATTGGATGCCTGTCCCTCGCCGGAACCCTGTCCGCCGCCCCCTCCTTTGGGACGGTCAATCTTGTCGCCGGAGACGAACTGGTCATTGCCGGGATGCACCATCTCCCGTTTACCACCGTGCCCCTGATGAAAATGGGGCTCGCCGATATCCTTGGTCGGGATGCTGATGCTCTCGCCCTTGTCTACGTCCTGAATGCTGCGCTTGGAGACAGCATCCGAGACCGCTTGTTTTATCTGCTTCTTGTAGCGGCGGATGAAGCGCTGCCGATTGACAGCGCTTTTGTTTTTGCCGTTGAGCCTGCGGTCGATAAAATGCGCCATAACTCCCCCTTGAACAGTCAGGGTCAGGATGACTTGCGTACCCTGAGATACCATTCGGAGAGCAGTCGCACCTGTTTGCGGGTGTAGCCTTTCTCCATCATCCGTTCGACAAAGTTATCGTGCTTCTTCTGCTCCTCGGCCGAGGTTTTGCTGTTGAAGGAGATAACCGGCAGCAGCTCTTCCGTGTTGGAGAACATCTTCTTCTCGATCACGGTGCGCAGCTTCTCGTAACTGGTCCAGTTGGGGTTACGGCCTGCATTGTTGGCCCGGGCACGCAGCACGAAGTTGACGATTTCGTTACGGAAATCTTTCGGGTTGCTGATCCCGGCGGGTTTTTCAATTTTCTCCAGCTCGCTGTTGAGAGACGCTCTGTCAAACAGCTGGCCGGTTTCGGGGTCACGGTACTCCTGATCCTGGATCCAGAAGTCGGCGTAGGTGACGTAGCGATCAAAGATGTTCTGACCGTACTCGGAGTAGGACTCGAGATAGGCTGTCTGGATCTCCTTGCCGATGAACTCCACATAACGCGGAGTCAGATAACCCTTGATGAACTCAAGGTAGCGATCGTGCAGCTCTTGCGGGAACTGCTCGCGCTCGATCTGCTGCTCCAGCACATAGAAGAGGTGCACCGGGTTGGCAGCCACTTCCGCGTGGTCGAAGTTGAAGACGCGGGAGAGGATCTTGAACGCGAAGCGGGTTGAGAGACCATTCATCCCCTCGTCCACACCGGCGTAGTCGCGATACTCCTGATAGCTCTTCGCCTTGGGATCGGTGTCTTTCAGGCTTTCGCCATCATAGACCCGCATCTTGGAGTAGATGCTGGAGTTTTCCGGCTCTTTCAGCCGTGACAACACAGAAAACTGGCCCAGCAGCTCGAGGGTGCCCGGGGCGCATTTGGCCTCGGTCAATTCGCTGTTGATCAGCAGTTTCTCGTAGATCTTCACCTCTTCCGAGACGCGCAGGCAGTAAGGCACCTTGACGATGTAGACCCGGTCGAGGAAGGCCTCGTTGTTCTTGTTGTTGCGGAACTGCTGCCACTCGGATTCGTTGGAGTGGGCCAGCAGAATGCCGTCAAAGGGGAGGGCGGAGAGCCCTTCGGTACCGTTGTAGTTACCCTCCTGGGTTGCCGTCAGCAGCGGGTGCAGCACCTTGATGGGGGCCTTGAACATCTCCACAAACTCCATCACCCCCTGGTTCGCTTTACACAGCGCACCTGAGTAGGAGTAGGCATCGGCGTCATCCTGGGCGAAGTGCTCCAGCATGCGGATGTCTACCTTGCCGACCAGTGAGGAGATATCCTGGTTGTTGTCATCACCCGGTTCCGTTTTGGCGATGGCGATTTGATCGAGGATGGAGGGGTTGACCTTCTCCACCTTGAACTTGGTGATGTCGCCGCCAAATTCATGCAGGCGTTTGGCCACCCAGGGGGACATGATGGGACGCAGGTAACGGCGCGGGATACCGTACTCTTTTTCCAGTATCTCCCCATCCTCTTCGATGTCGAACAGGCAGAAGGGGTGATCGTTGACCGGTGAGCCCTTGATGCGATAGATGGGCACCTTCTGCATCAGGGATTTGAGTTTCTCTGCCAGCGAGGATTTACCGCCGCCAACGGGGCCCAGCAGATAGAGGATCTGTTTCTTCTCCTCCAGCCCTTGGGCGGAGTGTTTGAGGTAGGAGACGATCTGTTCGATGGCCTCTTCCATCCCGTAGAAATCTTTGAAGGCGGGATAGCGTGCCACGACGCGGTTGGAGAAGAGTCGGCTCAGTCTGGGGTTGGCTGAGGTGTCTACCATCTCCGGCTCACCGATGGCGGTCAGCAGACGTTCGGCTGCGGAGGCGTAGCAGGCTTTATCCTGCTTACACATATCCAGGAACTCCTGGATGGTATATTCCTCTTCTCTCGCTTTTTCATATCGCTGTTGGTAATGCTCGAATATGCCCATAACTTTGCCCTCGTTATAGTCGCTTACCCTGAAAAAAGTGGATGACTGCTTTTGTGTTGTGCGCTTTTAAAGCCTAGTCAACAGACTCCAGTAATCCATCACGGTTGATAGGTTAAATTCTGAAGAAACCTGCCCGATCCTTTTGCGGGGAGGGTCAGTCAACAACACCGCTATGTTACTGACTGTTAAATTATTTTTGCCACGATAGTGAGGCAAATGTCAAAGACATAAAAAATAAATGTTTATGGGAAACAGGGAACTTATTGCGAAAAGATTAAGGGCTTTGACGAAAGGCAATGGGGCTGCGGGTTGGCGAGGTTATGGATGAGAATGTCATTACGTGAACGTCAACGTAAGTTACTTTGTTTGGAGTTTTGGCTCTAATTTTTACATTGACGCTACATTTTGAGTGCCCTAGATTGGCGATGTGTGAGCAGCAAGACGCTTTAGCAAGAGAGTTGACTGTTGCCTCACCAAGCTCTGTTTAAGCACGTTTCCGTTGGCTTGACCCTCGCAACCGCGAGGGTCTTCTTTTTCTGTGTCTGTAAACGCTTGTTTCTGCTGGTGGCTATTGACGCCGCCAGCACTCATCTAGCAAGGGTAGGCTTGTTGCACGGCCGCGAGGACGCGGGCAAACGGGTGGGCGGCCAATTGGCCTGCGCCCGCCAGCGATTTGGCTTTGACCCGGCTGGTCAGCGGTGTGGCGATACCGCACAGGAAACGGGCCAGAACACGAGCATCCACCGAACCTGTCTTGGCAATCAGCGGATCGCACCAGGCACGGATCCCCGCCTCGTTTGGTATGGTCAGTGGGGGCAGGGGCGGGAGATGTGCCACCTCGCCACGACAAACCGAACAGTGGCCGCAATGAACCGGCGCCACCTCATCGGCAAAATAGCGGGCGAGGCGGTGGCTCAGGCACTCACTTGAGGTGAAAAAGTCGAGCATGGCTTGCAGTCTGGCCAGCTCGCTCTGCTCTTTTTGCAGGAACAGGGCATGCAGGGCATTTGCTTCCTGCTCGTTGTCCCATTCCTGACGGGTGATCCGGTAGACCTCGGTCATCTGTTTGCTTTCAAGCTCGATCCAGCCTTGCTGCTGCAGGTAGTCGAGCGCCGCAACGGCCCGCTGCCGCTCCCCCTGATAGCCCTGCCAGAGGGCGTCAAAGTCCATGGTGCACCAACTGCGCGCTTGCGGGGCGCAGGCGAACAGCTGCTCCAGAAACTGGCGACGATCCGGATTGAAGCGACTCACTATCTCGCCTTTATCCAGCACAAACTTGAAGCGGTAGTCGGCGTAGTAGCTGTAGGCCGGGGTGATGATGCCTGCCATCTCCAGATAGACCAGCAGGGTTTTAAGGGGCAACTGGCGGATATTGGTGTCGTTGGAGAGGCGCAGCAGGGTGAATTCCCACTCGCTCCCGCTCTGTTTGATGAGGGCAAGGAGCTGGAGGATGGCACTCAAATCCGGCGTATCGCCGTAGACGAAGTTCTCCAGCACCGGCAGCTGGCTCTGGTTGGCCAGCACGATACAGCGCGATGGTTGGCCATCCCGTCCGGCCCGGCCAATCTCCTGGCTGTAGTTCTCGATAGATTTGGGCAGATCGTAGTGAATGACCCGCCGGATATCTGCTTTGTCGATCCCCATGCCAAAGGCGATGGTGGCGACGATGCAGTCCACCTTGCCCGCCATGAAGTCGTGCTGGATCTGGCTGCGCAGCGCCGAGTCGAGTCCGGCATGATAGGCGCGGGCGTTGATCCCTTCTCTAATGAGTTGCTCGGCACAGGCTTCTGCGGTGTGTTGCAAGGTGACGTAGACGATGGTGGGGGCCCTTGGATCGTTGGCCAACTCCTGCGCGAGCCAGCTATCCCGCGCATCGGGCGACCGGGGAATGACCGCCAGATCAAGATTGGGGCGGTAGAAACCGGTGACCACGACCCCCTCCGGCGCTATGCCGAATTTGGTCTGCATATCCTGAATAACCGCCGGTGTGGCGGTGGCCGTCAGCAGCAACACCTGCGGGATCTTCAGGTCATGGCGATAGCTCGGCAGCTTGAGGTAGTCGGGGCGAAAGTTGTGGCCCCACTCCGAGATACAGTGTGCCTCATCGACGACCAGCAGCGAGAGCGGCACTTGCTGGATAAAGCGGCGAAAGCGCTCGTTTTTGAGTCGCTCTACCGAAATCATCAGGATCTTGAGCTGGCCATCCAGCGCCTGCTGCATCACTCGTTGGCTCTCCTCCGGGCTCTGGCTTGAGTCGAGGGTGGCGGCGCTTATTCCCTTGCTTTTAAGGAAGGCGAGCTGATCGTGCATCAGCGCCAGTAGCGGAGAGATAACCAGGGTCAGGTGAGGCAGGGCGAGGGCTGGCAGTTGATAACAGAGGGACTTGCCGGAGCCGGTGGGAAAGATGGCGGCGGCACTCTGACCTGCCAGCACCCGGCTGATCACCGCTTCCTGACCTGGCCTGAGTGCGGAGAAACCAAAATATTGGTTGAGCAGGGATGGGATCATGGCAAGGCTCCGCGGCAAATGGGGGATGATAGCACAGCGACACGGTCACGGGTGGCATAGGAATGGTCGTGAGGGTGAGGGCAGAGAGTGTCGATAAAACGTACAAAAATGGGTGGTTGCGCTGTAGTTAGGGTTTTGTTGCGGTTTTTTGTGATGGAAACGGGATATTTTTTGGTGAGTCTCTGGAAAAAAAAGATGGTGAATGGGATATTCCGTCATGCAATCCGGTGACTGGCGGATCGGCCCGACAGAAGGCTGGCCACAGACACCACATCCGGGCGACAGGGGTCTCCCGATGAGTGGTTGCAGACAGGACTCATGATTCATGCACTATGGTGCTTAGGGACTTTTTTGATGACACAACAACACCCCCTCCTTCGGCTGGTTAATAGCACCAGCCTGGTCAGCCAGATCCTGGTTGGTCTGGTATTCGGTATCTTGCTGGCACTGTTTGCGCCCGAGTGGGCGATAACGGCAGGCCTGCTCGGCAGTCTGTTCGTTGGTGCACTGAAAGCGGTAGCCCCGCTGCTGGTATTCGTACTGGTGATGGCGGCCATCATTGGTCACAAGCAGGGTCAGAAGACCAATATTCGCCCGCTGCTGGCGCTCTACCTGTTTGGTACCTTCTCTGCGGCCGTGGTCGCGGTGATTGCCAGCTTCCTGTTTCCCTCCAACCTCCATCTGGTGGCCAATACTGCCGAGATCACCCCGCCAGGCGGGATCACTGAGGTGCTGCAGACCCTGCTGTTCAACGTGGTGACCAACCCGGTCAAGGCGCTGATGGATGCCAACTATATCGGGATCCTGGCGTGGGCTATCGGTCTGGGTATCGCCATGCGCCATGCCAACGAGAGCACCAAGGCGCTGATCACTGACCTGTCTCACGGTGTCTCCGCCATCGTGAAAGCGGTGATCCGCTGTGCTCCGCTTGGGATCCTGGGTCTGGTTGCCTCCACGCTGGCAGAGACCGGCTTCGATGCCCTGTTTGGCTATGCCCAACTGCTGGTGGTGCTGATCGGCTGCATGCTGTTTATCGCCTTTGTGGTCAACCCGTTGATCGTCTTCTGGAAGATCAAGCGCAACCCTTATCCGCTGGTGCTGACTTGCCTCAAAGAGAGTGGCGTGACCGCCTTCTTTACCCGCAGCTCTGCCGCCAACATCCCGGTCAACATGGCGCTGTGTGAAAAACTGCGCCTGCCCAAAGATACCTACGCTGTCTCCATCCCGCTGGGTGCCACCATCAACATGGCGGGTGCGGCCATCACCATCACTGTGCTGGCCATGGCGGCGGTACATACCCTGGGGATGGAAGTGGACATGGCAACGGCCATTCTGCTCTCCGTGGTCGCCACCATCAGTGCCTGTGGCGCATCCGGTGTCGCCGGTGGTTCCTTGCTGCTGATCCCGCTGGCCTGTAGCCTGTTTGGCATCAGTAACGACATCGCCATGCAGGTGGTTGCTGTCGGCTTTATCATCGGTGTGTTGCAGGATTCTGCCGAGACAGCGCTGAACAGCTCCACCGACGTGCTGTTCACCGCCGCAGCTTGCATGGCCGAAGATGAAACCCTGCAGGATGTGGCTCCGGTACCGAGCCGCGAAGCCTGATCTCGCAACGGTCAGTTTCGCAACACACTTGCGCCCTCTTCGGAGGGCGCTTTTTATTGTCGGCTTTGCTCTCTTTTCCTCTTTGAGCAATCTCATTGGCTGATGTGCCGGACATTCTGTCGCCCTTGTCCAGGGTGCTGCCTTATCTTTGTCCCTTCGAGTTGTGCTTACTCCCTCTGTTGTGCGTCACACACCTTTGTCTGCTCTGCTAACAGCCGATTGCTATGGCTTACCCCAGCTCTTTAAGACAATCACAGCATCACAGCATCACAGCATCACAGCATCAAAGAAGAATGGAGGTGGCTGGCTGCGGCAGATGAACCCGTCCTATCAGACACGCCATCATGGTTTGGTGAGGGGGAGTAAACGTGTTGGCGATATTGAGCTGCGGGCATGAGGGGTCATGTTGATACCCGACGTGCTCAGTCATGGTGCTGGTGAGCATGCAGATATCCAACAAAGGGAGTAATAAGGAGAGAGCAGGGCAATCGCGGATGCAGAGATTGCAGAGATAAAAAAGCCAGCCGACTGTTTGGCTGGCTTTTTGTTATCAGTGGCAGGTGGGGGATTAACCGACCAGCTGATAGAGGATGGCGGAGATGGCGATCATCCCCATCACAGCGACAAATACGTTGCTGATATGGCCCTGATACTTCGCCATGGCCGGTACGCGCTTGATGGCGTACATCGGCATGATGAACAGGATGGTAGCGATGATCGGGCCGCCCAAGGATTCAATCATGCCCAGAATGGAAGGGTTGGCAATGGCAGTGCCCCACAGGGTCAGGATGAAGAAGGCGATGATGAACATCTCGACTTTCTTGGCGTTCGGCTCTTTGCCGGACTTGCGCATGTTCTGCACGATCATCCCTTTCAGACCTTCACGGGCACCCAGATAGTGGCCGAAGAAGGAGGAGACGATGGCCACGAACGCAACCAGCGGACCGAAGTAGGAGATGATGGGGCTGGCATGCTGGTTAGCCAGATAGGAGAGCACGGCGATGTTCTGAGCCTTGGCTTCTGCCAGCTGGGCCGGTGTTAGGCTCATGACGCAAGAGAAGACGAAGAACATCACGAAGCCCAGCAGCACCATGGCGGTACGCTTGAGGATGGCATCGGCTTTCTCGACAGCCTGATCACCGTGGTCGCGGCGCTGGGCCAGGGAGAAGCTGGAAATGGCCGGGCTGTGGTTGAAGGAGAAGACCAGTACCGGGATGGTCAGCCACAGGGTCGTGGCGAAATCCTTGGCAGAGGGCACTTGCTCCAGCGCCGCGCCGGTCCAGTCCGGGATCAGGTAGAGGGAGATACCGGCCAGAATGGCGATCAGCGGATAAACCAGCAGCTCGGTCACTTTCAGCATCAGCTTTTCACCGGCCAGCATCACCGACATCATGCCCATGATCAGCACGATGGAGAGGATCCAGCGCTGCGGGGCACTCATCTGCAGTTGGTTGACCATGAAGCTTTCGACGGTGTTGGTGATGCCTACGCCGTAGATCAGCACGATGGGGTAGATGGCGAAGAAGTAGAGCAGGGTGATTAATTTACCGGCCCCCACGCCAAAGTGTTCTTCCACCACTTCGGTGATGTCTGCGTTTGGCTTTTTGGAGGAGAGCACGAAGCGGGCCAGACCACGGTGAGCCAGATAGGTCATGGGGCCTACCAGCAGCGCCATGACGACCAGCGGCCAGAAACCGCCCATACCCGCGTTGATCGGCAGGAACAGGATCCCCGCGCCAACCGCGGTCCCGAACAGACTGATGACCCAGGTAGAGTCGCGTTTTTCCCAACGAGTGGTTTGAGTAGAGCTGATCCCTTGCTCTGTTGACGCCGCAACTCCCTGCGTGCCAGTGACTGTGTTTGACATCTATCTCACCCCGAATGTGTGGTTCTTATTAAGTCGGCGCAAGGATACGGTTTTTCTAATCAAAAATGTTGATCAAATTCATCTTTACGGCACGAAAAACCGCACTTTCTTATGGAAATGTGATCAAAACAAGAAAAATTCAATTATTGTTTATCAATTGGCACGTTATTTTAGTGTTAATGATTAAATCTCGCTCAGTCAAATGTAAGTAAATTGTTATTTTGCGAGATGCTGGGCTAGCTGGTTGATCATGCTGGCGGTAGCCCCCCAGATAAAGTGCTGTTGCCAGGGGATCCAGTAGATGGTGTGCGCTTTCCCCCCTCTGGAAAGGGTCAGGGGGATGTGGTTGCGCCGATCCAGCAGATGGGTCAGCGGCACTTCGAAGGCGTGATCCACCTCATCCGGACTCAGGATGAGGGGATAGTTGCCATCGAGCAGCCCCAGCACCGGCAGTACCTCGAATCGTGACACCGTATTGAGGGGGTTGAGGGTGCCGATCACTTCAATCAGTTGGGCCGGAATGCCGAGCTCCTCTTCGGTTTCCCGCAGCGCTGTGGCAATGAGGTTTTCGTCGCCGGGATCCTGTCGCCCGCCGGGGAAGCTGATCTGCCCCCCATGATGACGCAGCCGTGGGCTGCGCCGGGTCAATAACACGCTGAGCCCCTCATCGCGCATCACCACCGGGATCAACACCGCAGCCGGACTGAGCCCGCCGATGGCGAGGCGATGGGCCGGGGCGGGTCGCTGCAACTGGAAGCGGGTCAGCAGTTCGTGGCGATCCATGGCGGGGAGCTCTCCTGTGCGTTGGCCTGACAGTGGGGAGGGTTACAGCGCCGACAGCGGCGGCAGGATGCGGGCGACCTTGTCATAGGTCTCCTGATATTCGCTGTCGGCGTCGGAGTCGGCGATGATGCCGCCACCGGCCCAGCAGTGCAGGCGACCCGCTTCGGCGATCAGGGTACGAATGCAGATGCTGGTGTCCATCCGACCATGCTGGCTGAGATAGCCGATGCTGCCGCAATAGGCGTTGCGACGCTGGGGTTCCAGCTCTTCGATGATCTCCATGGCGCGGATCTTGGGTGCGCCGGTGATGGAGCCGCCCGGGAAACAGGCCCGCAGCAGATCGACCCCTTGCCAGCGTGCATCCAGCTCACCGTGGATGGTGGAGACCAGATGATGTACCGCCGGAAACGACTCCACCGCAAAGAGATGAGGCACGCTGACCGAGCCAGGCCGGCTGACCCGACCTATATCGTTGCGCAGCAGATCAACGATCATCAGATTCTCTGATCTGTCCTTGTCGGCCTGCGCCAGCTCCCGCGCGACTTGCCGATCGGTGGCCGGATCAGGGTGGCGAGGGCGAGTGCCTTTGATGGGTTTGGTTTCGATATGGCGGCCATCGAGCAGCAGGAACCGCTCGGGGGAGAGGCTCAGCAGCGCGCTGTCCGGCAGGCGGATAAAGGCTGAGAAGGGGGCCTTGTTGGCGGTGGCCAGCAGGCAATAGGCCTGCCACTCATCCCCCTGATAGGGGGCGCTGAAACGCTGGGTCAGGTTGATCTGGTAGCAATCCCCCGCTGCGAGATATTCCTGAATACGGGCAAACTTTTCGCCATACTCGGCGCGGCTCATATTGCTCTGCCACGACCCCTGCAAGGCAAAAGCGGGGGCCGGTTTGGCCTGTTGTTGCTCAAGCCAGGCCAGCCGGTTGGCCAGTCCCGCTTCATCCCCCCAGTGCGCCAGTTGCCAGTCGCCGGTCGCCACATTGCGCAGCAGCGCCCAGTCGTAGATGCCCACCGCCATGTCTGGCACCGCGATATCGGCGG
>NZ_JRJY01000158.1:38171-52334 GCF_000801015.1 Aeromonas sp. ZOR0001
AGTCGCTCGAAGCGACGGCCCAGATCATAGCCAAACAGGCCGAGGGCGCCACCAATAAAGGGCAGGTGAGTGGCGCACAGTTCCAGCTCCCCCAGCAACTGTTGCTGGGTATGGGCCAGCAGGGCGAGGGGATCTTCGCTGTGATCGCTGATATTCACCCCGACACGCAGAGTGGTCACCTCGCCGCGGGTTTCGAGGGTCGCCAGCGGATCGGCAGTGATGATATCAAAGCCGTTATCGGCGCCGAGTGGCCCCGCCGATTCCAGCAACATGGCCCACGGCTGATGTTGCAGGCGGGCAAAAAGCTGATGGAGTTCAGCACTATGGTCTAGATGATGGATATGAAGTGTTGGCGTCATTTTATGTTACACAGGCAACAGTTTGGTTCCCGAACCCTAGTCGGTGCTGGTGGGCAAGCGTATCATAGGTGTCGGTGACTTAAGAAAAAACTGCCGTGTCGTTCGTTTTTTGCTGGTTGATAGTTTTTAGCCAGCACGTCAGCACGGCCCATCATATGGAAGCCCTTGCCCTGCTCTGTGGCAGAGACAAGGACCAGTGAGGATGATATGAGCATTATAAAAAAACAGGATTTCATCGATTCTATCGCAGATGCCCTCCAGTACATCTCCTATTACCACCCGTTGGATTTTGTTCAGGCTGCCAAAGCGGCGTATGACCGTGAGGCCAACCCGGCCGCCAAAGATGCGCTGGCCCAGATCCTGATCAACTCCCGCATGTCCGCCGAAGGTCATCGTCCGCTCTGCCAGGACACCGGCATCGTGACCTGTTTCGTCAAGATTGGCATGCAAGTCCAGTGGGACAGCGACATGACAGTGCAGGAGATGGTGGACGAAGGGACCCGTCGTGCCTACACCAATCCTGACAACCCGCTGCGCGCCTCCGTGCTGGCCGATCCGGCCGGCAGTCGCAAAAACACCAAAGACAACGCCCCTGCCGTGGTCCATATCGACATGATCCCCGGCAACAAGGTGGAAGTGAGCATCGCGGCCAAAGGCGGCGGCTCCGAGAACAAATCCAAGATGGTGATGCTCAACCCTTCTGACGATATCGTCGAGTGGGTGCTGAAAACCGTGCCGACCATGGGCGCAGGCTGGTGCCCGCCCGGCATGCTGGGCATCGGCATCGGCGGTACCGCCGAGAAAGCGGCGGTGCTGGCCAAAGAGGCCCTGATGGAGCACATCGACATTCAGGAGCTCATCGCCCGTGGCCCGCAAACCACCGAAGAGAAGCTGCGGGTCGAGCTCTACGACAAGGTCAACAAGCTGGGGATCGGTGCCCAGGGTCTGGGCGGCCTCACTACCGTGCTGGATGTGAAGGTGAAATCTGCGCCGACTCATGCCGCCTCCAAGCCGGTGGTGATGATCCCCAACTGCGCCGCCACCCGTCACGTTCACTTCGAGCTGGATGGCTCAGGGCCCGCCGAGCTGACCCCGCCGAAACTGAGCGACTGGCCGGAGATCACCCGTGAAGCGGGTGGCAACGTGCGCCGCGTCAACGTCGATGGCATCACCAAGGCCGAACTGGCCAGCTGGAAGAGCGGTGATACCGTGCTGCTCTCCGGCAAGATCCTCACCGGTCGCGACGCCGCCCACAAGCGCATCGCCGACATGCTGAAAAATGGCGAAGGGCTGCCTGAAGGGGTCGATTTCACCAACCGCTTTATCTATTACGTTGGCCCGGTCGATGCGGTGCGCGACGAAGTGGTCGGCCCGGCTGGCCCCACCACCTCCACCCGGATGGACAAGTTCACCGACATGATGCTGGGTGAAACCGGCCTTATCGGCATGATCGGCAAGTCCGAGCGTGGCCCGAAAACCGTCGAGAGCATCAAGCAGCACAAGGCCGTCTATCTGATGGCGGTGGGCGGCGCTGCCTATCTGGTGGCCAAAGCCATCAAGAAGGCGCGCGTGGTGGCCTTTGCCGATCTCGGCATGGAAGCGATCTACGAGTTTGAAGTGGAAGATATGCCGGTGACCGTAGCGGTCGACTCCGAAGGCAACAATATCCACGAAACCGGCCCGGCCTACTGGTCGGCCAAGATTGCCGAGCTGGATGGCAAACTCTCCTCCTGAGTGACCGTTCCCGCTGTCGGTTAAAACGGCATCGGCCATGTAAACAAGGCGCGTCCATCCAGATGCGCCTTGTTGCTTTGGCTGACCTGTTATGGGTTCAGGTTGGCTGTTTGCGGCAAGCAGGTATAAAAAAAAGGATGGCGTGACGCCATCCTTTTTCGTTGTGCTTGTGCTTGTGCTCTGGCAGCAGAGAGCAGAGCAATCGCCCTTGGCTTTAGGCCTTTTTCAGGTAGGCAGCAACCAGTACGATCTGCACGCCGTTGACCTTGCCTTCGATATGGAGCGGGTTGTTGGTCAGACGGATGCCCTTGACCAGGGTGCCGCGCTTGGCGGTGAAACCGGCGCCTTTCACGTCCAGATCCTTGATCAGGGTAACGGAGTCGCCCTCTTGCAGCACGGCGCCGTTGGAGTCAATGGTCGGTACGCTGTCGTCATCTTCGTCAGCAATACCAGCTTCAGCCCAAGCCTTGGCTTCGTCTTCCATGTACATCATGTCCAGCAGATCCTGAGCCCACACTTCACCCTTGCCGGAGAGAGCTTTCAGCTGGCGCCATGCCATCACCTGCACCGCAGGCACCTGGCTCCACATGCTGTCACTCAGGCAACGCCAGTGGTTGACCACCAGGGTATCCGGTTGTTCCAGCTGACCACGGCAGGTGTCACAGATAGCAACGCTGTGATCATCGTCGCTGGCGGGGGAGTGAGGCACCACGAAGGCGGTCAGCGCCTGCTCGGCGCTGCACAGTTCACACTTGGCGCCCGCGCGCGCTTGCAGAATGGCGTTGATGGTCATGTTGTTGGTCCCATAGCTAGTGTAAAGCGACCCGCGTTGGGCGGGGCGCGTGAAAGAGGGGGCGGAATATAGCATAAAACCCCGCACTTTGTCAGGTCTGCCCTGGCTCACAAGGTTGGTTGTGCTGTTGCGCGGCGCTGATCGTTTGGTATTGAGAGTGCAATTTGAAGCGGGATCGCTAGAATGAGCCTCCTTTTTGACTGCAAGGCAGGGGCATTCGTGCTGGCTCAACGTTTTCAACACCTGGATCGACTGCTCACCCGCTACCGGCGCTGGTGGCAATATCAGCCATATCATCATTTGACCATGGCCTTTGCCGATGAGGCGCCCGAACTGGCGGCGTTGCTCAATGGGCTGACGCTCGTCCAGTTGGCAGAGCTCGATGCGGATATGGATGCCCTCAGCAGTCTGCTTGCCCCCTGGATTGCCGAGGGAGCCGAGCTGCAGCAACTCAGTCAGCTTGCCCCGTTTACCCCTGAGCCCATCACCTGCAGCAAGGAGATGGCGCTGCATATGCCGGGGCGCAAGCAGGCCCAGATCGAGTCGTTCACCGCCTGTCTGCCTGCCCATCAGGGTCCCTATCTGGAGTGGTGTGCCGGCAAAGGACATCTTGGGCGGCTGGTGTCACTTCATCGACAGGCTCCTATCCTCAGTCTGGAGTTGCAAGGGCAGCTTTGTAACGAAGGTCGGCTGCTGGCCGAGCGGGATGGCGCCAATATGACCTTTACCTGTGCCGATGCTTTTGCCCCCGAGTCGGCGGCGCTGATCGCCCCCGAACATCACGCTATGGCACTCCATGCCTGCGGCGAGCTGCACACCCATCTGCTGGAGCGGGTGGCCGAGCGCGGTGCCCGCGGAGTGACCATCTCTCCCTGTTGTTACCACCTGATCCGCACAAGCCACTATCGCCCGCTGTCAGCCGCGGCCAACGCCAGCGAGCTGGTGTTGAGCAAAGCGGATCTCAAGTTGCCGCTACAGGAGACGGTGACTGGCGGTGCGCGGATCGCCCGCCTGCGCGAGCAGGAAGTGGTGTGGCGGCTCGGGTTTGATTGCCTGCAGCGTCAGGTGCGCGGGGTGGATGAGTATCTGCCGGTGCCCAATATGCAAAAGAGCCTGCTGACCGGCACTTTCGAGGCATTCTGCGTTTGGGCTTCCGAGCGTAAAGGGATTGTGCTGCCCGCCGGGCTCGACTATTCCGCCTGGTTGGAACACGGGGAGCGCCGCTTTGGTGATGTCGCCCGCATGGAGCTGGTGCGCCACCTGTTTCGCCGTCCCCTCGAGATCTGGCTGGCGCTGGATCGCGCGCTCTTTTTGCAAGAGCAGGGCTATCGTGTCGAAGTGGGGGAGTTTTGTGCCAAACCCATGACCCCGCGCAATATCCTGATCCGTGCCGTGCGTGCCTGACATCCGGCTATTTTGAGCATTTTTCTTGAACATTGATGATGGCTGACAGGTTGAGCCTGTCAGCCATTTTTTTCATCACGAACAATGGCCGTATGGCAGGCCACCTGGCCGTCTCAACTGTTTTTAAAATGGGCGAAATATCACCCTCTGGCGTTTTCGTTTGGGATCTTTTTCTTTGTTTCAGCTGCACTGAATATCACAAGGTGAAATGGCTCACAAATTCTGCTTATTTCTTAATTCTCATCGTGAATTTAGTTGTTGAAACACCTACTCTTGGAACGCATTAATTCAAACAAGGACGATAAACATGTTCAAACCCAAGCGTTGTGCCTGGCTGAACGCTGCCGCCTGCGCATTGCCAAGCTATGCCGCAATGAGTGCAGCCATGAATATTCAACCCGATCCGCAAAATGCGGGAGGATATGTGATTGCGGCCCCGGATCTGGCTGCCATGGAAAAAGCCAAGACGGCTAATCCCATGTATGCAATATGGGCCAAGGCATTGGCGACCCGGTCAAATAAAATCGTTGATGCCATTGAACCGGGTCTGGCAAGCAATCCTGACAACGTAAAACGGGTTGAACGGGTATTTCCCCAATCTGAATGGGAATATTTAACCCAGATGGCAGCGCCGGAATATACTTATGTCCGCTTCTTGCGAGCCATCGGTAAATTCCCTGCGTTCTGTGGCGAATATACCGACGGTCGCGACTCTGATGCGATCTGTAAAAAATCCATCGTGACCGCCTTTGCGCACTTCTCTCAGGAGACCGGTGGCCATATTGCCAAGGAGAACGTCTCCGATAACCCGCTGGGGTTGGAGGAGTGGCAACAGGCGCTGGTGCATGTGCGGGAGATGGGCTGGTCAGAGGGACAGACCGGCTATACCACCGGCTGTGGCCAGAACGACTGGCAGAACAAGAAGTGGCCTTGCAGCACGGGTCAGGGGTATTTCGGCCGCGGCGCCAAGCAGCTTTCTTACCACTTCAACTACGGCGCCTTCTCCGAGGCGATGTTCGATGGCGATGCCTCCGTGCTGCTCAACAACCCGGGGCTGGTGGCGGACTCCTGGCTCAACCTCGCTTCTGCCATCTGGTTCTTCCTCACCCCGCAGGCCCCGAAACCGGCCATGCTGCACGTGATTGATCGCACCTGGGTACCCTCCAAGCGGGAGGCCGATGCGGGTATCGGCTATGGCTTTGGTACCACCATCAACGTGATCAACGGTGGTATCGAGTGCGGTGAGCAGAACAAGGACAAGGGGCAGCCGGTCAATCGTATCCGCTACTGGGAAGGGCTGGCCAACCACTACCAGATCCCGATCAAGGCGGATGAGAAGAACACCTGCTGGCAGCAGACTCCCTATGGCAGCCTCAATCTTAACGGCGCTACCGACGTGCTCTACACCAACTGGGATGGCAACTGGAAATACTATCCGGATCGCCCGGGCGGTTACTCCTTCGAGTGCGAGCTGGTGGGCTTTCAGACCGCCTATTCTGCGCTGGTGCCGGGTGATTACGAGAAGTGCGTGACCAACTTCTACGGCTCCCACGCCAACTGGCCGAAAGTGCGTATCGTGGACAAACTGACTCCACCGCCGGTCGATCCGAGCGAACCCCCCATCGGTGGCAACCCGGCCTGGGAAGCCAGCAAGGTCTATACCGCTGGTAGCAAGGTGAGCTACAAGGGAGCCGTCTATCAGGCCAAATGGTGGACCCAGGGGGATGATCCCGCCAAAGGTGGCCCCTGGGCGTTGGTGACGACCCAATAAAGAGACAGTCCATCCATTGATAAGGAGAGGGAGCTTAGCCCCCTTTTAATATATTTTTGAGCTGGGGGATAATATGTGGCAGAGATTAAAAAGAGATCCATCTCTCTGGAGAGGTAGCTGTATTTTTTGGGCCAACGTTTATTTCCCGCTTAAAGTGATGTAAACAGCCCACATCAAATTTATTGATGGCTGGATTTAATGTTTTAACCTTGCTGCTAAGCAATATTAAAAAGCGTTGAGTGATGTTTTGCTAAACGATGGGTTCGCAGAGCACACCCATGACGCTATCCTTCTCGTATTTATGATGAGGGTGTTTATTCTTCCCATCTATCAATTCATGGTATCACCTTGGCGACATTTATTTCACAGAGAGAAAAATGAACATATTGGATGTAAAAGTCATGTGTATTTATTCGTTTACGGATGAGAGTATGTAGTTCGGCGGATGTTTTTTACTGCGAGCGAGGTAATCTTGCTCGATTTAAAATAATAGTTAAGGTGCGCAGATGAATGGGGATTGTCGTCTCGTTATCCGAATGGGAAGTCGTATGCGGTTTAATCACTAAGCAGATAGCAGGAAAGAGGAGTGCACCATGGAACTGGTGGTGATCCGCCATGGCGAGACGCAAGCCAATGCGGAAGGACGGTATCAGGGTGCACTGGATATCGGGCTTAATGAGAGTGGCCAGAGGCACATTGCCCGATTGGCTGACGAGGTAGCGGCCACTCAGGCCCCGTTCGATCGGCTGCTGGCGTCCCCTCTGCTGCGAACAAGGGAGAGTGCTGCCATCTTGTCTCGCCAGTTGGGATTGCATGTGGAGCTTGTGTCAGCCTTTCGTGAGAGGGATGTCGGCCTGTTTGAAGGGCTGACGTAGGCAGAAGCAAGGGATCGCTATCCCGAACTGTGGGCGCGCAATATCACCCGGCGCTGGGCTGAAGCTCCTCCCGGTGGTGAAACCATTGATGAGGTGATTGCCCAGGTCTCACTGGGACTCACGGAACTTGCTTCGACCATGCAAGGGGAGCGGATATTGCTGGTGGCGCACGGTGTGGTCGCCAAGGTGATCCGCGCCGTAACGATTGCCGGTTTTGATGACTTCTTCGAATGGCAATTGCCCAACGGCGACATGCTGTCGGTGAGGCTATCTCAGGCTGATGGCGGCCCACTGCGCTTTAGCCGTCCTCTTGATGGTGGTGATTGAAAAGTGCACCAAAGGCAGAACGAAAAAAGCAGTGCTACTGAAGAGAGTCGCGCTGCTTTATTGTGTTCGCTGCGGTTGGTTATCTCTGCAGGCACAGGTTAGCAGTGTCACCAGAGGGCAGGGGCGCGCGCCATCAGGTCGGCTCCGGTTCCTCTTTGCGGCAGCAGTTGCGTCCCTGTTTCTTGGCCAGATAGAGGGCGGTGTCGGCTCGTCTAACCATCTTCTCTACAGTGTCATGGCTGCCCTTGCTGGCACTGATACCGATACTGATGGTGAGGGAGATCTCAAGAGCCCCGTCCAGTGCATGGTGCTGGGATTCGATGGCTAGCCTGATCCGCTCGGCGCTGGCCCAGGCGAGCTCGAGGGAGGTTTCCGGCAGCAGCACGATAAACTCTTCGCCACCCCAGCGACCCAGCATGTCCACCTCACGCAGCTGTTTGCTGATCCGTTTCACCAGACTCAGGATCGCCAAATCTCCCTGTTGATGGCCAAAGGTATCGTTTACTTCCTTGAAGTGGTCGATATCGATCAGCAGCAGGCTCATGGTATGGCCGAAACGCTGGCAGCGCTGCATCTCGGCGTTGACCAGCTCGTTGAAGCGGCGCCGGTTGGCAATGCCGGTGAGGGGATCCGTGGTAGCCGCGACCTTCAACTCCTCCACCAGTCGGGCTCGCTCCGAGATATCCCGCAAGATGGCGGTCATCTCGGTGGTCGGGCCCAAATTGATCTTGGCGATGGTCACCTCCAGCGGAAATTCGCTGCCGTCTCGGCGCAGACCCATCACCGAGGCGCGAGCATGCATCGGGCGCGAATTGATGGGGGAGCTGCTGAAGGCTATGAAATAGGTCTCGTGATTGGCGCGAAAACGCTGGGGAAGCAGGGTTTCCAGCCGCTTGCCGAGATAGCTCTCGTCGATGCCGAACATCTCGCAAGCGGCGGTATTGATAAGCTCGATGCGCGATTCGCTGCTGACACTGATGATGCCGTCATAGGCGGAGTTGACCACTGCCTCGAAGCGGCGGCGACTGGTGGTGAGCGCCTCTTCCAGCTGCATCCTGGCGGTGATGTCGATGGCGGTGACGATGATCCGGTTGATCCGTGCCTGCTCGGGGATGATTGGGGAGAGAATAAAGCGCCACCAACTGGTACGCGAGAGGCTGTCGATGGGCAGCTCGCTCTCGAGCCCGGTCTGCATGCGCACACATTCGTGCATTGGCGGCTCGATGGTATTGGTGATGTAGCGGGGAAACATCTCGCTCAGCTGTTTGCCAATGCTGCCAAGGACATCCAGCTCGAACGCCTTGGCAAAGGTATCGTTGGCAGAGACCAGCACAAAGTGATCATCCTTGTCGAGGCTGAACACCGCCACGGCAGCGCCGATGGCGTCGAGAGATGACTTTATGTCGGCATGGGAACCCTGTGTAAACATGCGACCTCCACGGCGAATAACATATTGATATTCAGTATAGTGTGGTCGTTTGGCTAACTACTCTTCGATATCCAGCAACACCAGAATGGCACTGTCGCCGCCCCATTCGCGGGGGGCCTGATGGAAGGCGCGCACATTGGGGTGCTGGGCCAGCCAGCTGGGAATGCGCTGTTTGAGAATATGTTTGCCGATGCCGTGCATCACCGAGGCGACGTGAATGTTCTCTTTCTGGCAGAGGGTGAGCAGGGCGGCCAGCTCCTGTTTTGCCTGCTGCTGGTTCATGCCGTGCAGATCCAGGTAGATCTCCGGCGGATAAATGCCCCGCTTGAGCTTTTTCAGCTCAAATTTTGACACATCTTCCCGCACGTAACGGGTCGGCCCATCATCGTCGAGATGGGGCTGATACTCATCGCTGAAATAGTGGTCAACCCCAAGCTTTTCGCGGGTTTCGCGCAATTCGCGTTTCTGCTTGACCGGGCGTAACTCGGCCCTTATGGTATCTTGCTTGATTTTCCGGGTACCTTTTATCGCATCGCGGAACAGCAGGGTTTCCTCGTCTGTCGGTGAGGGCGTTTTTTTCATCAGATGCTCATGTATTAGGTATGCGTCTTGCCCGCAACGTAAACGGGGCTCGGGCCGGATATTACTCGACTTGGAGGTGGATTTGGACAAGATATTTATCGATGAGGTGGTTGCCGAGATGCACACCATCCAGGACATGTTGCGTTGGGCCATGAGTCGTTTCAACGACGCCGGGATTTTTTACGGTCATGGAACCGACAACGCCTGGGATGAAGCTGTGCAGCTGGTACTGCCCGCGTTACATCTGCCACCGGATGTAGACCCGGCCATGCGCCACTCCCGTCTCACCAGCAGCGAGCGTCACCGTATCGCCGAACTGATTATCCGCCGGGTACAGGAGCGGGTACCCGCCGCCTACCTGACCAACAAGGCCTGGTATGCCGGTTGGGAGTTCTACGTGGACGAGCGGGTGCTCATTCCCCGTTCCCCCATTGCCGAGATGGTCGCCAACCGTTTCGCGCCCTTCCTCAAACATGAACCGACCCGGATCATGGACTTGTGCACCGGCTCCGGCTGTATCGCCATCATCATGGCCCACGAGTTCCCGGAAGCGGAAGTGGATGCCATCGACATCAGCATCGATGCGCTGAACGTGGCCGAGCGCAATATCAACGATCACGGGCTGGAGCAGCAGGTCATTCCGATCCGCTCCGATCTGTTCCGCGATCTGCCGGCGGGCGACAAGTACGATCTCATCGTCTCCAATCCGCCCTATGTGGACTCCGAAGATATGTCGGATCTGCCGGACGAGTTCCGTCACGAGCCCGAGCTGGCGCTGGCGTCCGGCTCCGATGGTCTCAAGCTGACCAAGCGTTTGCTGGCCCATGCAGCAGATTTCCTCAAGGATAACGGCGTGCTGGTGGTCGAAGTGGGCAACAGCATGATCCATCTGGAAGCCCAGTTCCCCGAGATCCCCTTTACCTGGGTTGAATTCGAAAACGGCGGTCACGGCGTCTTTGTGATGACCCGTGACGAGCTGGTGCAGTATCAGGATCATTTCGCCATCTACAAGAACTAAGCAGGAGCGCGCATGGCAGGGAACAGTTTTGGTCAACTCTTTCGGGTCACTACCTTTGGCGAGAGCCACGGCCTGGCGCTGGGCGCCGTGGTTGACGGCTGCCCGCCTGGGCTGGAGATCTGCGAGGCGGATCTGCAGGGGGATCTGGATCGGCGCAAGCCGGGCACTTCCCGCTACACCACGCCGCGCCGCGAGCCGGACGAGGTGAAGATCCTCTCCGGGGTGTTCGAGGGCAAGACCACCGGCACCTCCATCGGGCTGCTCATCGAGAATACCGATCAGCGCTCCAAGGATTACTCCGATATCAAGGATCTGTTCCGGCCGGGTCACGCTGACTACACCTACCACCAGAAGTATGGTCAGCGGGACTATCGCGGCGGTGGTCGCTCCTCCGCCCGCGAAACCGCGATGCGGGTAGCAGCGGGGGCCATTGCCAAGAAGTACCTCAAACAGGTGCATGGCATCGAGATCACCGGTTTTCTCTCCCAGCTCGGCCCCATCAAGGCCGAGGCGTTTGACGCGGCGCAGATCGAGCAGAATCCCTTCTTCTTCCCCGATGCGGGCAAGCTGGAAGAGCTCGATCAATACATGCGTGACCTGAAAAAAGAGGGCAACAGTATCGGTGCCAAGGTGCAGGTCATTGCCAGTAATGTGCCGGTGGGCCTTGGTGAGCCGGTGTTTGATCGTCTCGACGCCGACATTGCCCATGCCATGATGGGCATCAATGCGGTGAAAGGGGTGGAGATCGGTGACGGCTTTGCGGTAGTGGAGCAAAAAGGCTCCGAGCATCGCGACGAGATGACCCCGGCGGGCTTTGCCAGCAATCATGCGGGGGGCATCCTAGGGGGCATTTCGTCGGGTCAGGATATCGTGGTGAGCATGGCGCTCAAACCCACTTCCAGTATCACTGTGCCGGGCAAGACCATCAATACCGAAGGCGAGGCCATCGAGATGATCACCAAGGGTCGTCACGATCCTTGTGTCGGCATTCGCGCCGTACCCATCGCCGAAGCCATGCTGGCGCTGGTGTTGATGGATCACCTGCTGCGCCATCGCGCCCAGAATCAGGGGGTGTTGACCCATACCCCGCAGCTGCGTTGATCGCTATTGCTGCTTATCGACTGATCACCATCAGTCAGGAGATCAAGTTCGACAATACCAAAAAGGCGACCTTCGGGTCGCCTTTGCTATTTCAGGTGGCGGCTTATCCCGTCAATGCTTGCGGAGGGTGCGGGTCAACAGATCCGCGGCGCCCGGATCGGCATTGAGGCGACACCTTGGGGGCGAGAACTTGTTGTGGGGTTTGGGCAAGGCATGAATGGCCTCGTTGACTTTGAGGATCTGTTCTTCGCTCACGCTGTTTTTGGCAAACATCAAGCTGACCGGCTGGTGGTGTAGCAACAGTTGGCAGCTGATAAACTCTTCGGCCCCCAGCTGGGCCAGCCGGTAGCGAGCATATTGCCACTCCATGATGATGCCATCGAGGCGGCGAGCCAGCAGCAGATCGATCATCCGCTCATCGGCGTTGTATTCGGTCGCCATTTTAAGCGCCGGGCAGCTATCCATCTGATGCATGGGGCGAGTGCCGCGCAACTTGCCTATCTTGAGCCCTTTCTCGTTGCACAACGCGGGCAGATTATCGAGCTGCGCCCAGCGATCCTGATGGCCGGGAATAGGGTCATTGCTCAGCAGCACATAGGCACTCTGGCGGTAGGGGGTCGAGAAGCGGGCATAGCTCTGGCGCTCCGGCAGAGGGAGGGCAGCCATCGCCACATCCAGCTGATCGTGTTCTACCAGATGCAGTGCCCGCGCCCAGGGAAGCTCGCGAAACTTGGGGGCAAAGCCCGCCTGGGTGAGGATCTGGCGGGTCAGGCTGACATCCAGCCCACCCAGCTCACCCCGGTTGTTGATTTGGCTGAAGGGGGGCCAGTGACTCCAGGCCACGGTCAGGGTCTGACTGGCCTGCAGCATAGGGCTTAGCAGCAGAAGCAGCAGGCCAATCCTTGCCTGCCAGCTGCCGCGGGGACGATATGGCGTGGTCATAGCTAAACCTCGTTATTGTGTTCTTCTATCCCGTGCTTTTGCCCCGCGAGTCATGCCTGCGAGGGCTGATATTATGTTGCCAGTTAATAGTGTGGTGCGTGTTACATCAATCAACGGGATTATTCGGGGGGCAGGAGGGGGATTTTCTGTTCGTGCTGGGAGGAACATCACATTTTTCTCGTTTATCCCGGGCAACTCCGTTAGACTGCGCCTCTATTCTTTCCCCTTTGCTCTGCTCCCCGGGGAAATCGTTGTTTTCTCAATAGGCCCAGATCTTGTGAGATGGCATCGGCTCAGCAGAGGAGCCCCACCACAAATCCCCGGCGCCCCTATCTCTAGCAGGTAACTATGAGTTTTACTTCCCTCGGTCTGGCCGAACCCTTGTTGCGTGCCGTTGCCGAACAAGGCTACGACACCCCGTCTCCCATTCAGCAGCAAGCGATCCCTGCCGTTCTGGCTGGCCGCGATCTGATGGCGGCGGCCCAAACAGGGACCGGCAAGACCGCAGGCTTTACCCTGCCGATGCTGCAACGTCTGATGGAGAGCAAGCGCAAGGTGTCTCCGAACCGCATTCGTGCGCTGGTGCTGACCCCGACTCGCGAGCTGGCCGCCCAGGTGGGCGAGAGCGTGCGTAACTACGGCAAACACCTGCCGATGCGCAGCCACGTGGTCTTCGGCGGCGTCAGCATCAATCCGCAGATGATGGCGACTCGCCGTGGTCTGGACGTGCTGGTGGCCTGTCCTGGCCGCCTGATGGATCTTTACAACCAGAACGCCGTCAAGTTCGACGAGGTGGAAATCCTGGTACTGGACGAAGCGGATCGCATGCTCGACATGGGCTTTATCCGCGACATCCGCCGTATCCTGGCTCTGATGCCGAAGAAGCGTCAGAACCTGCTCTTCTCCGCCACCTTCGCTGACGAGATCCGCGAATTGGCCACCGGTCTGCTGGATAACCCGGCGGTGATCGAAGTGGCCCCGCGCAACAGCACCGCCGAGCGTATCGAGCAGCTGGTGCACCCGTGCGACAAGGCCAACAAGATCGCGCTGCTGAGTCATCTGGTCACCAGCAACAACTGGCAGCAGGTACTGGTGTTCACCCGTACCAAGCATATGGCCAATCGCGTTGCCGAGACTCTCGACAAGAACGGCGTCAGCGCCGCCGCCATCCACGGTAACAAGAGCCAGGGTGCCCGTACTCGCGCACTGGCCGGTTTCAAGGATGGTAGCGTCAAGGTGCTGGTGGCGACCGACATCGCCGCCCGAGGTCTGGACATCGACAAGCTGCCGCAAGTGGTCAACTTCGAGTTGCCGAACGTGGCGGAAGATTACGTGCACCGCATCGGTCGTACCGGCCGTGCCGGTGCTGCCGGTCACGCCATCTCCCTGGTCGCGGCCGATGAAGGCAAGCTGATCAAAGCCATCGAGCGTCTGACCAAGCAGAACATCCCGTGCGAGCAGGTGGCCGGTTTCGAAGCCTCCCGCGAGACCCTGGACAATATCGCCCGTGGTATCGGCGCGCCGCTGCGCAAAGAGCCCCGCGATCCGAGCGAGCAGCGCCGTGCGCCGCGTCCGCAAGGTCAAGGCCAGCGTCAAGGTGCCGGTCGTTCCGCCTCCAATGGCAATGCGGGTGGTGCACGTACCGGTAACGGTGGCAAGCCCAAGCCGCAAGGTGGTCAGCGTCCGGCTGATGGTGCCGGCAAACCGGCTCAGGCCCGTCGTCCACGTCGCTCTACCCACAACCAGTAAGCGGCTCGGGAGCTTGACTCCTAAGCTTATGCGATTGTCTAGTCCTGAAATAGGTTTACACATTTTCAACTAGCATTTC
>NZ_JRJY01000022.1:0-36260 GCF_000801015.1 Aeromonas sp. ZOR0001
CATAGACCTGCCAGCCAGCCAGCGCCGACAGTTCGAGAAACGGGGAGCCCGGGTCCAGCAGCTGATTGATGCGCTCGCGGGGCAGCAGCTTGCCACGGGCCTGATGGCGGGCGTTGTTGGCCGCGCCGCCCCCTAGCGCGATCTCGGCAATGCGGGCGTGGAGATCGTCGACCAGCCCCTGCATGGCGGCCCGATTGGCCGCATATTCCGGGCTCGCCGTGTCGAGGCGGGAGTGGATACGACTCATGCATTTTCTCCCATCAGCTCGCGGCCGATGAGCCAGCGGCGGATCTCCGAGGTGCCGGCGCCGATCTCGTAGAGTTTGGCGTCCCGCAGTAGGCGGCCAGTGGGGTATTCGTTGATGTAACCGTTGCCGCCGAGCAGCTGGATGGCATCGAGGGCCATCTGGGTGGCGTTTTCGGCGGCAAACAGGATGGCTGCGGCGCAATCTTTACGGCTGGTGCGACCCTGATCGCAGGCGCTCGCCACCGAGTAGACCAGCGCCCGGCTGCTGGCGAGGCGGGTATACATGTCGGCGAGCTTGCCCTGCACCAGCTGGAACTCGCCGATGGCTTGACCAAACTGCTTGCGCTCACGCACATAGGGCAGCACTACATCCATGCAGGCCTGCATGATGCCAAGGGGGCCCGCAGCCAGCACCACCCGCTCGTAATCGAGCCCGCTCATCAGCACCTTGACCCCGCCGTGCAGGGTGCCCAGCAGGTTTTCCTGCGGCACTCGGCAGTTGTCGAACACCAGCTCGCAGGTGCTGGAGCCGCGCATCCCCAGCTTGTCGAGCTTCTGGGCGGTAGAAAAACCGGGAGTGCCGGCTTCAACGATAAAGGCAGAAATTCCTTTGGGGCCCGCACTGGTATCTGTCTTGGCATAGATGACGAAGGTGTCGGCATCGGGACCGTTGGTGATCCAAATCTTGTTGCCGTTCAGCACGAAGTGATCGCCCTCGCGCTCCGCGGTCAGGCGCATGCTGACCACATCGGACCCGGCTCCCGGCTCGCTCATGGCCAGCGCCCCCACATGCTCGCCGCTTACCAGCGGGGGGAGGTAGCGTGCTTTTTGCTCCGCCGTGCCGTGGCGGTGGATCTGGTTGATGCAGAGATTGGAGTGGGCGCCGTAGGAGAGGCCGACCGAGGCGCTGGCGCGGCTTACCTGTTCCATCACCAGCACGTGGGCCAGATAGCCGAGGTTCACCCCATCATACTCCTCCGCCACCGTGATGCCGTGCAGCCCCAGTTCACCCATCCGGGGCCAGAGATCACGGGGAAATGCGTTGCTCTGATCGATCTCGCTGGCGCGCGGGGCGATCACTTTCTGGCAGAAGGCCGCAACCTGTTCGGTCAGGGCATTCAGGGTCTCATCCATCTGCATCCATGCTCTCCTTGCGGATATGACAGTCGGGTAGGAAGGTTGGCTCGACCGGCTGACTCGGCGTTACGGCTGGTAGTGGTCGGTCCATTTTGTACTTCACTTCTGCTACAAGTTTACGTTAGCGTAAACGTAAATCAATTGTTAATCTGTTGTGTGTTGATAAAGCGGTGGTAGTGAAAGAGTCATCAGCTGCCACGACAACAGCGCCATAGTGGCAGATCCGACAGACGCAGCGTGTGGGCGCCGCGTCATAAAGCACTAACTCAGGAAAAGAAGCGCGGGGCAACAAGGGAGCGAACGACAAGATGGATTTTACCCTGACAGATGATCAACAGGCGTATGTGGAGGCGGCCGCCGCCTTTGCCGATGAGGCGCTCAAACCCCATGCCGCGCGCTGGGACAAGGAGCATGAGTTTCCGATCCCGACCATCAAGCAGGCGGCCGAGCTAGGTTTTTGTGGTCTCTATACTCCGGAGCAGTTTGGCGGATTGGGGCTGCCGCGCCTCGATGCGAGCCTCATCTTCGAGCGTCTTGCCATGGGCTGTACCTCGACTACTGCGTATCTGACCATTCACAACATGGTGAGCTGGATGCTGGGTAGTTGGTTGCCCACCGAGGTTGCCAAGGAGTGGGTGCCCAAACTGGCTAGCGGCGAATTGCTGGGCTCCTATTGCCTCACCGAGCCGGGGGCGGGTTCCGATGCTGCGGCACTCAAGACCCGGGCGGTGCGTGAGGGTGACAGCTACCTCATCGAGGGAACCAAGGTCTTTATCTCGGGAGCAGGCAGCAGCAATGTGCTGGTGGTGATGGCCCGTACCGGTGGTGAAGGTGCGAAGGGGATCTCTGCCTTTATGGTGCCGGCTAATGCCCCCGGCGTGAGCTATGGCAAGGCAGAAGAGAAGATGGGCTGGAACAGCCAGCCGACCCGGGAGGTTGTTTTCAACGGGGTGCGTATTCCCGCCCGCTACCGCTTGGGTGAGGAGGGGGAAGGGTTCAAGTTCGCCATGCAGGCCCTCGATGGGGGGCGCATCAATATTGCCACCTGTTCGGTGGGCACCGCCCAGCAGGCGCTGGACGATGCGCTGGCTTATGTGCAGCAGCGCCAGCAATTTGGTCACCCGATCAGCGAATTCCAGAGCGTGCAGTTTCGCCTGGCCGATATGGCGACCGAGCTGGCTGCCGCCCGCCTGCTGGTACGTCAGGCCGCCGACAAACTGGATCGCGGGGCACCGGACAAGAGTGCCTGGTGCGCCATGGCCAAACGTTATGCTACCGATGTGGGTTATCGAATCTGTGATGAGGCTCTGCAACTCTTTGGCGGCTATGGTTATATCCGCGAGTATCCGCTCGAGCGCTATCTGCGCGATACCCGGGTACACCGCATTCTGGAGGGCACCAACGAGGTGATGCGACTCATCATCGCGCGCCGCATGCTGACCGAGCCCGGTTTGTCGCTGGGCTAACCGGTGGTCGCATCAAGGGTGTGTTGCCTGCCACCCGATTTGCACCATGCCGGTTTCGGCTTTGTGAGCCAGCCACAGGTTGGTGTCATTCAAGCCTGTCATCATGGCGGCAGCTTCATCGACAAGGACAATGTTATGACAAGGATCAGACTCGAATATCATGGCCACGTGGCCTATATCACCCTCGACCATCCCCCTGCCAACACCTGGACCCTCGCCAGCCTGCAGGCCTTTTTGCAGATGATGGTGGAGCTCGACAGTCGTCCCGATGTGGTGGCGCTGGTGATCCGTGGTGCGGGCGACAAATTTTTCTGCGCCGGTGCCGACCTCAATATGTTTGTCGAGGGGAATGTCGAGCTGGCCCGTGAAGTAGCCGAGGCCTTTGGCAAGGCCTTCGAGGCGCTGGCCCGTTTTCACGGCGTCAGTATCGCCGCCATCAATGGTTATGCCATGGGCGGTGGGCTGGAAGTGGCGCTGGCTTGTGATATCCGCATCGCCGAGCAGCAGGCGTTGCTGGGACTGCCGGAAGCATCGGTGGGCTTGCTTCCCTGTGCCGGTGGCACCCAGCGCCTGACCGAGCTGGTGGGGCCGGGCTGGGCCAAGCGGATGATCCTCTGCGGTGAGAAAGTGAGTGCCTCGCTGGCCTACGAGATGGGGCTGGTGGAGGAGGTGGTGAAAACCGGTCAGGCGTGGGAGGCGGCGCACCAGATGGCCCATCTGGTGGAGCGCCAGAGCCCGAGCGCCCTGCGCGCCTGCAAAACCCTGATCAATCAGGGCCGCAGTGGCCCGCGGGATGCCGCCTTGCCCCTTGAGCGGTCGCTGTTTCTCGATCTCTTTAGCGATGCCAATCAGCGTGAAGGGGTGGCCGCCTTCCTGGAGAAACGCTTACCGCGCTGGCAATATGGCCCAACAGAATAAATCCATATGGAGCTGTTTATGAGTGAGCCGGTCAATGTTAGCTGTTATCCCACCGAAGATGGTCATCAGGTCGGGGTGTTGACCCTCGACAGCCCTGCGTCTCTCAACGCATTGAGCCTGCCGATGATCCAGATCCTGCAACAGACGCTGACCCGTTGGGAGCAGGATCCCGCCATCGTCTGTGTGCTGCTGCAGGGGGCGGGTGAGAAGGCATTTTGTGCCGGTGGCGATATCCGCTCCTTCTATTACCGCAAGCAGGAGGCAAGCGGATCGGAACTGTTCGAATATGCCCGCGACTTTTTCGAGCAGGAGTACCGGCTCGACCACCACATCCACTCTTACCGCAAGCCCCTGATCTGCGTGGCGGACGGTATCTGCATGGGGGGCGGCATTGGCCTGTTTGCCGGAGCCGATTTTCGGGTTGTCACCGAAAGAAGCCTGTTCGCCATGCCGGAGGTGACCATCGGCCTCTACCCCGACGTGGGGGCGAGCTGGTTTTTAAGCCGGATGCCGGGGCGGCTGGGGCTCTGGCTCGGTCTGACAGGTGCCCGCTTCAACGGGAGTGATGCCATCGGTCTTGGGCTGGCGGATCACGCCATCGCCAGTGGCGAGCGCAGTGCGCTGTTGGCACGCCTCGCCGTACTCGAGTGGGCTGGCAGTGGTGAGCCCCGTGCGCAGATCGATCAGCTCCTCAGGGGGTTGCATGCTGATGTGGCGGCTCGCTTGCCTGCGCCAGTGCTGTTGCCCCATCAACAGAGGATCGATGCCCTGCTGGCGGGACGCACGTTGCAAGGGGTATTGGCGCGGTTGTTCGAAGCTCAGTTCGATGAACAGGAGGCGGTATTCCAGCAGGCGCAGCAGCTCTGCCGCACCGGCAGCCCTATCAGCCGTGCCATTTTGTGGCGCCAATATTGGCAGGCTCGCCGCAACTCACTGGCAGAGGTATTTGCCGAAGAGCTGACCCTCTCGGTCAACTGTGTGCTGAAGGGGGATTTTGTGGAAGGGGTACGGGCACTGCTGATCGACAAGGATAAAGATCCCCGCTGGCAACAGTTGCCACCGGAGGGGGAGTGGCTGAATGAGTTCTATCGCTGGCCGCAGGGGCGCAATCCGTTGGCCTGCAAGGAATAACATCTTGGCAACCGGCGGACGCCGCCATCAGCAACGCAAGGAGCAAGCGGGATGACAAGGATAGGGTTTATCGGGCTCGGCAACATGGGTGGCCCCATGGCGGCCAATCTGGCCAGGGCCGGGCACAGGGTGCAGGTGTTTGATCTGGTTGCCCAAAACATTGAGCGCGCCATCGCCGCTGGCTGCATCGCCGCGGGGGATGCCCGTGAGGCGGTGACTGGCTGCGAGGTGGTGATCAGCATGTTGCCTGCGGGGGAACATGTGCGCGCCCTTTGGTTGGGCGAGAGCGCCGGTGAGCGGGGCGGGCAGGATCTGCTGGCGGCCCTGCCGGTTGGTGCACTGGTGATCGACTGCTCCACTATCGATGTCGACTCTGCCCGTCAGGTCGGGGAGGCGGCCCGCGCACGCGGTTTGCGCTTTATTGATGCCCCTGTCTCGGGCGGTGTCGCCGGTGCGGCCGCCGGGACGCTCACCTTTATCGTTGGCGGCGCCGCGGCAGATTTCGAGGCGGCGAAACCTCTGCTCGCCTGCATGGGGCAGAACCTGTTTCACGCCGGGACGCTGGGCGCCGGGCAGATCGCCAAGATGTGCAACAACATGCTGCTTGCGATCCATATGGCGGGTACCGCCGAGGCGCTGGCCCTCGGGGTGAAAGAGGGACTGGATCCCGCCGTGCTCTCCACCATCATGGGCAAGAGCTCCGGCAACAACTGGAGTCTGGAGCGCTACAACCCCTGGCCCGGGGTGATGGAGAATGTCCCAGCCGCCCGCAACTATCAGGGGGGCTTTATGACCCGTTTGATGGTGAAAGATTTGGGATTGGCCATGGCGCTGGCCGAGCATGGCCACAGCGCTGTGCCCATGGGGGCGCTCGCGCGTAACCTGTTCAACCTGCATGCCGCTCAGGGGCAGGGGAGCCGCGATTTCTCCAGCATCGTCGAACTCTATCTGGATAAACAGGATCCCGCCTGACGGGCCACCTCTCTTCAAGGCATCTCTCTTCGACCAGCTACAAGGAGCATTGATGGATATCAAAGATAAGGTCATCGTTATTACCGGCGCTGGACGTGGCTTGGGACGGGCCATTGCGCTGGCCCTGGGCGCACAGGGGGCGACGCTGGCGCTGCTCGACATCAATCGCGCCGATCTGGAGGCGACCGCCGCCATGGTGCGCAGTCAGAATGATCAGTGCGATCAAGATAGCCAGTGCGAGCTGTTTGTCTGCAATGTGGCGAGCGAAGCCGAGGTTGAGTCGGTTTTTGCTGGCATCAAGGAGCGTTTTGGCGTGCTGCACGGTCTTATCAACTGCGCCGGCATTTTGCGCGATGGCATGCTGATCAAGGTGAAAGAGGGTGAGCTGGTGGAGAAGATGACGCTGGCCCAGTGGCAGAGCGTGATTGACGTCAACCTCACCGGTACCTTCCTCTGCGGTCGCGAGGGGGCGGCGCTGATGGCGCAAGGGGGGCAGGGGGGCGTCATCATCAACATCTCCTCCATTGCTCGCGCCGGCAATATCGGCCAGAGCAACTATGCCGCCAGCAAGGCGGGAGTTGCCTCGCTGGTGGTGACCTGGGCGCGGGAGCTGGCTCGCCATGGCATTCGGGTCATGGGAATTGCCCCTGGGGTGTTTGCCACCGACATGACGGCGGCGATGAAGCCGGAGGCGATGGCGCGGATGCAGCAGGCCATTCCGGTCGGCACCCTTGGCGATGCGCAACAGCTGGCCGAGACGGTGAGCTTTATTTTTGCCAACGACTATCTGTCGGGAAGGATGATAGAACTGGATGGCGGTTTGCGTTTATAGGGATTTACATAATGGGCCCCGGTGTTTCCACCGGGGCTTTTTTATGCAGATTATTTATACAGAGAGTGCCTGAATGGCGATGCATAGGAACCATGCGAGTCAGGTTGTGTTGGCAGAAAAATGAGAAATATCAATGGGTCTTGGTTAATTTGAGCCAGCTCACAGGCCATATGGGTCAGTGCTGTAAAATTGCGCGCGGTCAAGGCGGTGCATGATTGACGAGACGAGGGATTGCGGTCGGAATAGTCATGCAATATAGTTGCCGCCTTTTTCACGGGGTCAGGATTCCCAGCCCCTCCCATATTGCGCGCAGTATGAATACGGACGCTCTGCCGCCGCCTAAATAAACAGGATTGAAATGGACAAGAAACTAGGGCTGGGCGCCCTCATTTCGCTGGTGATCGGCTCCATGGTCGGCGCCGGGGTCTTCAGTCTGCCACAAAACATTGCTGCGCATGCCAGTGCCGGGGCGGTCGCCCTGGGTTGGGCCATCACCGGTCTTGGCATGATCTGTCTCGCGCTGGTCTATCAGAACCTCTCCATGCGCCGCCCTGATCTCGATGGCGGTATCTTCAGCTATGCCAAGGCCGGTTTCGGCGATTTCATCGGTTTCAACGCCGCCTGGGGTTACTGGCTCTGCCAACTGCTGGCCAACGTATCCTACGCCATCGTAGTGTTTAGCGCCCTGAGCTACTTCTTCGATACGCCTGACAACGTCATCTTCGGTGACGGCAATACGCCGGTGGCCATCACGCTGGCCTCCATCCTGATCTGGTCGGTGCATGCGCTGGTGCTGCGCGGGGTACAGGTTGCTGCACTGGTGAATATCGTCACTACCATCGCCAAGATGGTGCCGCTCATCGTCTTCTGTGTTGCGATCCTGCTGGCCTTCAACATGGATACCTTCACTCTGGATATTTGGGGCCAGAACAACATGGAGCTGGGCTCCGTGATGGATCAGGTCAAGTCCACCATGAAGGTGACCCTCTGGGTCTTTATCGGGATTGAAGGGGCCGTGGTGGTCTCTGCCCGTGCCCGTCATCGCAAGGATGTGGGCCGTGCGACAGTGCTGGCGTTGCTCGGCGCCCTGACACTCTATGTGATGGTGACCCTGTTCTCGCTGGGTGTCATGAGCCAGCCGCAACTGGCGGCGCTCAAGAACCCTTCTACCGCCATGATCCTTGAAGCCGTAGTCGGCCCCTGGGGGGCCTGGCTTATCAACATCGGTCTGGTGGTGTCTGTGATGGGGGCGCTGCTCAGCTGGACCGTGCTGGCCGCTGAAGTGCCCTATATCGCAGGCAAGACCGGTGTGTTCCCGGGCTGGTTTGCCAAGGAGAACAAGAATGGCTCGCCGCAGGTGTCCCTCTGGTGCTCTACCTGTCTGGTGCAGATCTTCCTGATCATCATCTACTTCCAGAGCAGCACCTATCTGGCGCTGGTCAACATCGCCACCTCGGCGGCGCTGGTGCCCTACGTTTTCTCCGGTGCCTATGGCCTGAAGCTGGCATTGAAAGGGGAGACCTATCAGGGTCAACCTCATCAGCGCAAGCGTGACCTGCTGCTGGCCCTGGTGGCGACGGTTTACGGCTGCTGGCTGGTCTACGCTGCCGGTGTGGAGTACCTGTTGCTGGTGGCGCTGCTCTATAGTCCGGGCATCTTCATCTACTGGAAGGCGCGTCAGCATCACGGTCTGCGCGGCCTTAACCGATTGGAGCAGGGGATGACGGCGGCCCTGCTTGGCTGTGCCGTGCTGGCCTTCTACAAGGTGATGGACGGTACCATTCCACTGCACTAACCGGCACAATGAAGAGATGGCCCTCGCGCCATCTCTTTTTTTTCATGCAGATATCCACTGTTGCCCGGCCGTGTTGGCCAGTTTTTGTTTAACACAGGAATTTTTATGCTGTTTATGGGTTACCTCCTGCTGGGCGCCTTTGCCGGTATGCTGGCGGGACTGTTCGGGATCGGCGGCGGTCTTATCATTGTCCCCGTGCTGGTTATGACCTTTCGCGCCCAGGGCATCGACCCTGAAATCATTACCCATCTGGCCCTCGGCACCTCGTTGCCCACCATGATCTTTACCGGATTCAGCTCGCTGCGGGCCCACCGGGAGGCGGGCGCCGTCGATTGGGTGATGATCCGCCGACTCGGCGCCGGCATGCTGATCGGGAGCTGGCTTGGCGGCATGACCGCCAATCTGCTCAGCACCAGCACCCTCAATATCATCATCGGTTGTTTCGCCTGGAGCATGGCGCTACAGATGGGGCTCAACCTTAAACCCAAAGCGGAACGCCATATGCCGGGGCCGCTCGGCACAGGCATTGCCGGTACCATCATTGGCTGGATGTCAGCCCTGTTTGGTATTGGCGGTGGCTCGCTGACCGTCCCTTATCTGAGCTGGAACTCGGTGCCAATGCGCAATGCGGTAGCGGCCTCTGCAGCCTGCAGCATGCCCATCGCGCTTGCGGGGAGCCTCAGCTACCTCTATGCGGGTTGGGATCATGCCGATCTGCCCGAGTGGAGTGTGGGCTACATCTATCTGCCCGCCCTGCTGGGCATTGTGCTGACCAGTACCCAGTTCGCCCGCATTGGCGCCAAGCTGGCACACCGCCTGTCACCCACACGCCTCAAGCAGGCCTTTGCCCTGCTGATGCTGCTGGTGGGGGCGAAATTTATGCTGTTTAGCTGATTCATTCGGCAGATTGTTGAAAAATAAGGCAAACGATCTGTTGGAGGGCAGAAAGCCGTTGCATTGAACGCCCAGTTTGCCTATTCTCCTCGCCGGTGGTCCTATTGGTCCTCTCGCATTGATAACCCGTCGACCTGGTCAGGACCGGAAGGTAGCAGCCAAGGCGGGGGACTCGAGTGCCGGGATGTGGCTGGTAGGGCCACCACTTGTTTCTGCAATTCAATAAGTTAGCTTCCTAAAGCCCTTGGTCATCCACTTTGTGTGGACGACGAGGAGCTCATCGATGAATCTCTGGCTCAGTCCCCACGGCATCTGGTATTACCGGAAAGTCACCACGCTCCCCTGTGGTCGTCGTAAAGAGATCAAAAAATCCCTGCATGCCCGAGACAAGCTGACGGCTCGTGCAGCTGTTGCGAAGCGGCTTGCCTGCGTGGGTTCCAGACCCAAGCCCATTCAGTTGTCTGCAGAGGTCAATGTTGCCCCACATGAGCAATCAGTAGCCCGGAATCCGCGGTTTTATTGCTTGGTGACACGCATGGCTGCGTTGTATTTGAGCCGCCCATGGGAAATATGTCTGTTAATCTCGCTTAGCAGCGTCTCTTTATTGATGGGCTTGGTGATATATCCATTCATGCCATGGGAGAGATAGTATTGCTTGGATTCCGGCATCGCATCCGCCGTCAGGGCGATGATGGGGATATCTGCCCAAGGCATCTGGGAGGTGCGGATCCGGGTGGTGGCCACCAGGCCATCCATCACTGGCATCTGAACATCCATCAACACCAGATCAAATTCGGTGTGACCCAGTTTCTCCAGCGCCTCTTCTCCCTGAACGGCCAGTGTGACCTGATGGCCCACGGAGTCGAGCATGGCGCCGATCACCTTGCGGTTGGTGGCATTGTCATCAACCAGCAAGATGCGATAGCTCTCCTGATCCAGCGGCTTGGACGGCAGGCAAACAATTGAGGGGGTCGTGGCTCTGGCGGGCCAGATGTAGGTAAAAGTACTGCCATGTCCCTCGCTGCTCTCTACCGAGATATCGCCGCCCATCAGGCGTGCGAGGTTACGGGATATTTCAAGACCCAGGCCCGATCCGCCATATTGGCGGGTGATCGAGACATCCGCTTGGGCGAAACGTTGAAACAGGTTCTTTAACTGACTTTTGCTCATGCCGATCCCGGTGTCCTGGATCGAGATGCGTATCGAGTGGCGATCCTGCTCCAACAGGGTGCTATCAACGTGGATCTTTACTTCCCCCTGATGGGTGAACTTGATGGCATTGCTCACCAGATTGAAGAGGATCTGCCGCACTCTCAGCGGGTCGATCATCAACCACTCTGGCGTATCGGGGGCAACAGTCAGGGTCAGCTTGATCCCTTTTGCATCGCAGTTGCTCTGCATCAGGGCCCGGATATCCTCCAGCAGCTGGGGCAAGTGATGGGGGGCCAGTTGCAGCTCGATCTTGCCCTCTTCCAGCTTGGATACATCCAGAATGTCGTTGAGCAGACCGAGCAGATGGTTTGCCGATTCCCGCGCCGTCTCCAGATAGTCTCGCTCCCTCGGATCCATATCCCGGTCGGCCAGCAGTGAGAGCATGCCGAGAATGCCATTCATGGGGGTGCGAATTTCATGGCTCATGTTGGCCAAAAAGCTGCTTTTGGCTCTTGTGCCTGCCTCTGCCGCCTGATTTGCCCGCAGCAGTTTGTCATTGAGCTGCTGCATCAGTTTGTGCTGCAGAAACGAGATATTCATTTGCCGCCAGATCAGCAGGGCGAGCACAAAGAGCAGCGCAAATTGCAGGGTCGCGATGAGTGTCGTCGTGATGATCTGCTCCCTCACGCTGTCGCGGCGTGCCACATCAAACAGGGTCGCCTGCTGGTTCACCTCCAGAGTCAGCTGATGGAGCAGGGGAAGCAGGGAGGCGAGCTGTTGGCGCAGCTCCTGATGGGCAAGATTGTCCAGCGGCTTGGTGGCTTCCGGGCCGAGCCAGATATCCGCCAGAGAGATGTAGGAGCGAATGGCTTTGCTTGCCTGCTGATATATCTCTGTTTGCTGAAGCAGGCTGCGATCCTTGCTCTCCAGTACCAGATCCATGCGGCTGACCAGAATATCGTATCTGAGCTGGAAGGTCGGTTGCGACTCATGGAGCAGCGAGCTTTGAAAACGCAGTGCTTCGTTATAGAGCTGGAAATAGTTCCACATCACGTTGTCTTCGCCCTGGCTGGTACTGCGCTGCAGATCCTGAAATTGCCGGTACTGGATGGTACCAATACCGGCAAAGGCAAGGAGCAGCACACAAAGCACCACAAACAAGAAACGTTGACTGGCCGCCATGGAACGCATGATGGGATCTACTCCACTTTTATCGCGCTGATCTGCCAGATAGCCCGACCGTAATAGAGCTTGTTTTGCAGTTCGGGATATTGATCGAACGGATAGACAAGGAACAGCGGCCCTTTGTCACGCACCGACAGTGGCTTGCCATTGATCGTGCGGGCGAGGATGACCCGATACTGCTCGGCATCGCTGGTCGGCACCTGTACCGAGTAGTCATTGAGCGCGGTAATGGTGAGCTGTTTGCCGGTTGCCCCGACCTTGGCCAATACATCTTGCAGCAGCGGGCCGCGAAAGGTCTTGGCTTCGTCATACCAGGGGGTATGGGTTTTGATTTCGTGTACCGGCAGTTGATCCAGCATGGCGCTGTCCCACAGGGCCAGAGCCTGATGAGTGGGGCTGCTGATGGCGCCTTCAACCTTCAACACGGCGCTGTCAGGGGAGGGGGCTGCGTATGCGGTGCCGCAAAGGGCTGCCAGCAGTGGTGCGATGTAAAGGCCTGCTTTCATGATCTCTCCTTCCTGGAAAATGGCGGCATGGGGGCCGAGCCAACGGTGGCTTGTGAAGTGTGTCCAAAGGCAAGCAATAATCGGGCCCGGTCTAATGGGCTTGAATTATCAGCCATTTAGCCTGTTATCGGGCGATCTCGGCCAAGGTGAATTGCAGTTTGCAACGTGCGGGGGAGGTTAATTGCAATTTGGCAATCAAAACGAGGAGTGGGTGTCGATGAATAAGGAGCAAAGAGTATCATTTGGAGAACAAGTGCCGTGGCACTGCCCGGCATAACATTTGCAACGTGCTGAATGCCGTGACAGCAAATAGTCTGAGAATCGACAAGGAGCTAGCGATGGAAAGCATGACTTACACCCTTAATGATATCCAGGTAGTGGTACTGGAAAACGAGTTTGACGCGATGGCCGTCAGTGAGCTCCGCCCGTTGTTTGAAACCCTCTCGACCCACCCGGGAGATATCCTGGCCGATATCAGCGATGTTCATTTTATCGACTCATCGGGGATCGGAGCCTTGGTATTTCTCTATAAAAGATTGATTATGAACGGGCATCAGATGGCCCTTGTCTGTGGACCCGGTCAACCTCATGACCTGCTGGAGATGCTGCATATCGACCGGGTGATCCCCTGCCATGAGAGCATCAAGGCCTATATGCGTTCCCGTGGCATGATGGCCGCTGCATCATGAAACGCTTTGGTATCCTGCTCTCGTCTATTCTGCTGTCGGGTTGTGCGCAGTGGCCGCCACAGGGGTATGGCGGCATGGCAGAGGCAAGACCCACCCGTATTCCGGTCAATGAGGATGAACGGCGGGTCTGGTCTCGTTATGATGAGCGTCAGAAGGAACTCGACTTGCAGCTGACGGAATTAAAGCAAGCGAGTCTGCAGGGGTGTATGCCTGCCGAGTTGAAACGACTACAATCTCAACGTATTGATATCGAACGGGATATGCACGGACGGCTCTGGTCGGATGTAGCCTGGCGTCAGACCGTGTTGGCACAATCACTACAACAAGTACGTTTGCGGCTGCAACAGACAACAGCGGATGGCTGTCGTGCTGATTGGTCAGGGCTCCCCTTACGCCAATGGGGGCAGACGTAACAGACGAAAAGGATGTCTATGAAACGGGGCGCTCTCGAAGGATTGATCTGTGTTCTCTTGCTGTTGTTCACCTGCCCGTTACTGGCCTCCACCTTGTTGGCTCCCGGTGATCGGTTGGCCATAGTGCAACCCGGTGAGCCTGCTTTTGATCAGCCTTTCCAGATCAACAAGCAGGGGGAGATTGCACTGCCTGAAGTTGGAAACGTCGTGGTGGGGGGGAAGACCCTGCAACAGGCGGATGAGCTGATCCGCACCGCCCTCAAACCTGTTTACAACAACCTCTCTCAATTGACCGTCACCTTGCTGGAGAAGCGGCTGCTGATCAGCGTGATGGGCTATGTCAAAAAACCCGGCAGTTATGATCTGGCGCCCGATGGCAACGTGCAGATGGCCCTCGATGCCGCTGGCGGGTTGGTGCCCGGTGCCCAGCTCAACAACATGCAGGTGCGGCGCGGCAGCACGGTATCTAGCTTCGACTACAAGCGTTATCTCGATACCGGCGATGCCAGCGTGTTGCCGCCATTGCAATCCCTCGATGTGGTGTTCGTACCCGCCTCTCCGCTGATCGGCAACGTGCAAATAGATTTTGATGCGGCAACCCTGGCGGCAGGCGGGGATGGCGATACCGGCAAGGCGATCAAGGTGTTTGGCGAGGTCAACAGCCCCGGCGCCTTCAGTTTCAAGAGTGGCAACTCCATCGTGGATCTGCTGATGCGGGCAGGTGGGGTAACCCGTTTTGCCGGGGTGGAGCGGATCCGGGTGATCAATGGTGATGCCCCCGAACTGTTCGATCTCAAAGCCTATCTCGACTCCGGCAACAACAAGCTGCTGCCCAATCTGGCGCCGGGCGCCACCATCTTCGTGCCCAAGGATGAAGAGCAGATAAAACGGGGGGCACGCACCATCTACATCATGGGCGAGGTGTTCAAACCCGGCGCCTATGAGGGGCGGGAAGGGGACTCCTTCCTCGATATTCTGGCCAATGCCGGTGGCCCGACCCGCTATGCCGAGAGTCGCCAGATCCGTTTGCTCCGCACCGATGGCACGATCGAACCCATCGACTTGCAGGCCTATACCGAAGGGATGCAAAAGGCGCTGCCCCAAGTCAAACCCGGTGATGCCATCTTTGTGCCGGAGAAGACCGACATTAACGAGAAATCCTGGTTAAAAGTGGCGCCCGGACGGGCGGTGATGGTGATGGGGGCGGTGCGGATCCCGGGCCGCTATGAATGGTCTGACGAGATGTCGCTGCTGGATCTGATCGCCCACGCTGGTGGCCCCAACGAGCGGGCCGATATCGCCAAGGTGCAGATCCTGACCGCCGAAGGGGGGCAGGCCACGCCAACCCTGTTTGATCTGGACAAGTTTCTCCATCAGGGGGGGGCGCTGGCCAGCCTGCCGAAGATCCGGGCCGGATTCACCATCATGATCCCCGAGCTGCCCACCGATCCCAGTGACAACAAGTCCCAATGGGTGCGCCAGTCACCGGACAGTTCCATCTATATCTTCGGTCAGGTCGGGGCCCCCGGTCGCTATGCCTTCAATGAGCAGATGGGCTTTATCGACATCCTGTCGGCCGCCGATGGTCCGACTGCGGCGGCGGATCTGCGCAATGTGCGCATCGCCCATCGCAGTGGCAGCACGGCGCGGGTCAGCAAGCTCGATCTTGCCCTCTACTTTGAAACCGGCGATGAAACCTTGCTGCCCAAGGTGCTGCCCGGTGACTCCATCTACCTGCCGGAGAAGAATCGCCCCTGGCTCGATGAGCCGAAGGAGAACACCATTCGGGTGCTGGGAGCGATCGCCCGCCCGGGTCGCTACCGCTTTGACTCCTCCATGACCCTGCTGGATCTGCTGGCCGAGGCGGGTGGCCCGACCAGCAGCGCCTATATCAAGAAGATTGTGGTGATCAACATGGCCACCAGTGGTCAGGGGGATCAGGCCCGCAGCTTCGATCTCGACGGCTTTGCCAAAGAGCCCGACTTTAGCCAGTTGCCGGTGCTGCGCGCAGGGGACACCGTATTTATCCCTGACAGCAAGAGCAGCAACTGGGCCATTTTCATGGATGGCATGCGCGACATCCTGACCACGATCTCGGTGGTGGCCCTGGTCGGGACGCTTTGATATGAGCATCCCCATTCAATATCTGGAGCTCGAATCCCTCTACGCGGCGACGGTCGCCCGGGGGATCCGCTCGCTGGCGGTCACCTCGTCGGAAGGGGGAGAGGGGGTGAGCTCCATCTGCGATGCGCTGGCAAGGCGCTCGGAGGCGGATGGGCTGCGCACCCTGCTGGTGGATCTCAATCTCTATCACCCCGGCCGCGCCACGGCGGTTGCTTGGGGTCCCAATGATGTGCCCGAGCCTGTGGCCACTGGCCGCTCCTTGTCCCTGCTCCCGGCGCCGGGCAAGGATCTGATGGCCTTTCGCAACAAGGATACCTTGCGCCAATTGTTGGTTCGTTGGCTGGAGCATTACGATGTGGTGATCTTCGATACCTCGCCGCTCACCGCCCTCAATCGGGGCAATATTCCGGCCGATCAGGTGTGTGGGGCCTGTGAAGGGGCACTGCTGGTGGTGCTGGCGGGAGTGACCCCGACGACCGTGGTACAAAGTGCGGTGGATAAACTGACCCGTGCCGAGGCCAATCTGATTGGCGCAGTCTATAACGACAAACTCAACCCGGGGCTGGCCAGCGAGATCCTGCGCGAGCTCAACCGGCTGCCCAGCAACCGGGTGACCGAATGGCTCAAGCGCTGGTGCCGGCGCAGCGCCTTGCTCAATTTCCGGATCTGATCGCCCGCTGATGGAGGCCCGATATGGATGACTGGTTGCGATCTGCTCCGGCAACCCTGCAGTCGGTGCGCGAACTGCGCAACCGGCTGGCACAGGGGCTCTCCCTGTTTCAGGTCTCCCCAAAGGATCAAGCCAACTGGCTGCTCTGTTTCAGTGAGCTGGCCACCAATAGCGTCAAACACACAGCTCCTCCTGCGACTCGGCTCTGGCTCACGCTGAAAGAGGATGAAACGGGCTTGAGTCTGATACTGGAGGATGATGGCGGCCCGCAACCCGGTCTTGCCAGTGCGCCGTTACCCGATGAGCTGCAGGAGGGGGGATACGGGCTGGCGCTGGTACACCAGCTGTTTGCCGAGGTGCACTTCTCTCGCGACGGTGAGCGCAATCGCGTGACCCTTCGCCAGCAGGGCCCGGTCAACCAACTGCCGGTGATCGCGGTGATCGACGATGACAAGGTGATGCGTGCCCTGCTCACCGCCTATCTCCATGAGCACTACCGGGTTGAAAGTTATGCCGACTCCCATGCCGCCCTGCTGGCGCTCGGAAAGCAGCCCCCCGCGCTGGTGCTCTCCGATATCGAGATGGAGGGGATCGATGGCTTTGGGCTGCGCCAGCAGTTGATGAAGGATCCCAAGATGAAGGGGGTGCCCTTTATCTTCCTGACCGGTCATCAGGATCAGTGGACCCAGAGTCGGGCGGGGGCGCTGGGGATCGATGACTTTCTGGTCAAACCCATCACCAAGCAGGACCTGTTGCTGGCGGTTTCGCGGGTGCTGCAACGCTCGGAGCAGCTCAAGTCGCAATGGGGCGAGCAGCTGGATCAGCGCATGACCTCGGCGCTGCGCCCGTTATTGCCCGCCACCTCCATAGGGGGATACCAGCTGGCGTTGCAAACCCGCGCGGCCACCGTGGGGGGCGGGGACTTTCTGCTGGTCAAGGATCGGGTGCTGTGGCTCGGGGATGTAATGGGCCACGATGCGGAAGCCAAGTTCTTCGCCCATGCCTATGCCGGTTATCTGCGCGGCTTGCTGACTGCGCACGATCTGGAGCGCGCCCCCGCCCGTTTGCTGACCATCTTGTCCAATGCGGTTCACAGTGATCCGCTCCTCGGGGCTACTCTGCTCACCACCCTCTGCATCGAGCTCGGCAACGAGGGGCGGGTGCAGTGGGCCAGCGCGGGCCACCCTGCGCCCTGGCTGGTCGGGCCCGGTACCATCCGTCAGGTCGGTGTGACCGGCCCCTTGCCCGGTTTGCGCCCGGATCCCCACTTCGTGACCAATGAGCGTCAGCTCAAGCCCGGCGAGATCCTGCTGTTCTGGACCGACGGTCTGCTCGATAGTCGTGATGCCGCAGAGCGCCAGCGCTGGGAGTCGCAGCTAAAAGAGATCTGCCTGACTTCGGGGCCCGGTCTTGAGCAACTGGCTCATCGCATTGCCCGCTGGTTTGATGAGCGCATCAATGATGCCGCCCTCGATGACATGACCCTCTTGCTGGTCGCCTGTCCCGGCGCCTGATCCTGCCCCTCTTTGCCTGACTGGCCCGCTCTATGCAGCGCCTCATTTCAGGTGGCATGGAGCCACGGGAGGAGGGCCTTATGTTACCCATGCAACAGATCTGGCTGGCCATCGATGCGCGTCAGGTCGGTGGAATTGAAGTTCACATTATCCATCTCGCCAACGATCTGCTGGCCAGGGGATTTCGCCCCACCATAGTGCTGGTGAGCAACCATGGCATGACCCCCTTTACGACCCTGCTCAAACAACAGGGCTTGCCCTACGAGGTGTGCCAAAACAGCAGCGATTTTATGCGCCGTCTGGCCCGCCAGCCGGCTTCTGTGCTGATCCATACCCACGGCTACAAGGCTGGGGTGCTGGGGCGGCTGACAGCCTGGTTCACCGGTAAATCGGTGGTCTCTACCTTTCACAGTGGGGATGACGGGGAAGGTTTGCTGAAGTTTTACAGCTGGCTGGATCGCACCACAGCGCGTTTTGCGAAGTGTATTGCAGTAAGCGAGCCCATCGCTCGCAAATTGCCTGTGCCAAGCACAGTGATCAGCAACTTTGTCCCCATGCCTGCGACGCCTGCATCAGTGGCAGGCAACCGGATTGCCTTTGTCGGCCGCCTCTCGCCGGAAAAGGGGCCGGAGGCGTTCTGCCAGCTGGCTGCCTTCTGCCCGGATGGGGCGTTTCATCTCTACGGGGATGGCCCCATGAAAAGCGCCTTGTTGCAGCAGTATGGTGATCGCGTCCAGCTTCATGGTTTCCAGAACATGGCCAATGAGTGGCACAACATCGACCTGCTCTGCATCACTTCCCGCTTTGAAGGGTTGCCGCTGGTGGCCCTGGAGGCGATGGCTCACGGCATACCGGTTTGTACCTTTGCGGTGGGGGGGCTGGTCAATCTGATCGACCATAAATCCAATGGCTGGCTGGTGGAGCCCGGCCATGTGCGGGATATGGCGGAGCTGGTCAACTACTGGCTGCGCAGCGATGGGGTGGTGCGCAGCAAAATGAGTCAGGCGGCCCGCAACACCATAGCCCGTGGGTACAGCGTCAACAACAGGGTGACCGATATTCTGGCCGTCTACAGCGCCTGAATCACGGAGAAACCTGTCAAAACGAGTGGCCGCTGGCCACTCGTTTTTTTATGTGCAGGTGTTAGGGATTGCAGGGGGCTGATTGCTTCTGTGATCACGCAACGCTCGGGTTTCTGCGGTTGGTCAAACTGGCATCAGGCCTTTGGATGGATGGGGCCAGATGATGGCGATCAGATCGCTGACTTCTTTGTGATCACCGCGGACGTGCCACAACGATGCGCCATAAAAAAGGCCATTGCAGTGGCAATGGCCTGATGGGCGTTGAGATATGGTTGAGGTCGGCGCGGCGGAATTAGCGCCCCTTCTTGCCAACCATGATGGCGATCGTCTTGCCGATGATATGCACATCCTGCACCAGCCAGCGCCAGGGGTGGAGCAGGGCAACCGAGTAGGCCAGATCGAACGCCAGCTTGCTGCGCACATCATCGAGCGACTCGTCGTAACCCTGATTGACCTGCGCCAGACCGGTAATACCGGGGGCCACTTCATAGGTGCGTTCAATAAAGTACGGCACCGCATCTTCCAGACGGTTGGCGATCCCGGGTCGCTCCGGGCGGGGGCCGATCAGCGACATCTCCCCCTTGAGCACATTGATAAACTGCGGCAGCTCATCGAGCCGGGTTTTGCGCAGAAAGTCGCCGCTGCGGGTGATCCGGCTGTCCCCCTTGCCACACCAGACCGGCCCGGTGGCCGCCTCGGCGTCGGCGCGCATGGTGCGAAACTTGATCATGAAAAAGAGCTCGGTATGGGTGGCGTGGCTGCGCCCGATCCGCAGCTGACGAAAGAACACAGGCCCCGGGCTATCGAGCCGGATGGCCAACATGATCAGCGGCCACAGCGGCAGCGTCAGCAGCAGGCCAAGAGTGGCACCGAGCAGATCCATGCTGCGTTTGACCACCAGGGTCAATCTTGGAATGGGGTGTGTCATACGGCTTTCTCCTGTGACATGAAACGTATGGGGGCGCGCAGGCAGTAGCGCAGGGTGCCCATGCCGTTGTACCAGTGTCCGAGTACCAGATAGTGGATCTTGCGAAACAGATTGGGCCAGGGGTGCACAGGGGTCAGCTGGATCAAGATGACCAGCAGATACCCCAGCAGTTGCAGCCCCAGCAGCAGTTGAAACAGCAGGGATTGGGTGGCCAGCGGGATGGCGCAGAGCCACAGCAGGGTCAGGCAGAGCGGCATCAACACCCGCAGCCCCTTGCCACTGGCAAAGTTGAAGGCAACCCAGCCGAACTTGGGGTGCAGCAGGGGGAGCAACCGCAACAGCTGCTGGGTATTGCCTGCCCCGATCCGCTTGCGCCGTGTCGCCTCCAGCGCGGCATCGGAAACTTCCAGCTCCAGTGCGGCGCAGCGATTGTCATAGACAGCCCGATACCCCTTGGCGATGGCCTGCATCGGCAGGATGAAATCGTCGTTGATGGTATCGGCGGCCAGCGGGGTGAGGCACTCCCGGCGCATCATGTAAAAGGCCCCGTGGGCCCCCAGCATGCCGCCAAGGGCCGACTCGCAGAGCTTGATCTGGCTTTGATAGTGCCAGTAACTCTCCTCGCCCTGTGAGCCCGGTTGCCAGAAGCGGTATGCCTCCCCGACCACCCCTACCTTGGGGTCGGCAAAATGGGCGACCGCCAGCAGCAGGCTGTCGATGGGCAGCAGGGCCGAGACATCGGTGAGGGCTACCAGATCGCTGTGCACCCGGGTCATGGCCTCGTTGAGCACGGCGACCTTGCCGCGATTGCGGGGGTGATCAAACAGCCTGATCTGCAACTGCTGCAGGGCGGGATCACCGAGCTGGCTCAGCGCAATGGGGTAACTGTTGTCGCTGCAGCCGTCGAAATGCACATGCACCCACAGCTTGTCGGCGGGGTAATCGAGGCTGGCGAGGTTTTGCAGCTTGGCCGCGATGGTCGCCGCCTCGTTGTAGACCGGCATCAGCAAAGTGATGGTCGGCAGCGCCTCATCGGCGGCCTCTGCTTTGAATCCCCGATCCAGAGGGTTGGGCGGATTGGCCACCTTGCGCGCCTGCCGACCACCGAATTTGAGCAGCAGGGGATAGCCGACATGGTGGTAGACCACCAGTACAGCGCACAGCCAGAACACGATCATGATCCATTCCATGGGATGCTCCTCTGGTCATCGGGTCGCTTGATCAGCGGCTGTAGAGCTGCTGATAGGCCTGAGCCATCCGGCTCAAGCTGCTTTGCTGGCACACAAACTCTCGGGTGACGGCACGCAGGCTATGGCACTGCAGCAACCCTTGTGCCAGAAGCTGGGCAAGGCGGTCGGGATCCCGCTCAGACAGGATATGGCCGCTGGCCTGACAGACGATCTCTCTGGCCGCCCCCACGTCGCTCATCACCACCGGCACCCCGCAGGCCTGTGCTTCCAGCACGCAGAGCGGCATCCCCTCCGCCAGTGAGGGGAGGCAGAAGAGATCCAGCCCCTGGTAGAAGCGCGGCATGTTTTCGACCAGCCCCAGAAAATGGACCCGATGGGCGATCCCCAGTTGCTGACACTGTTGTTGCAACGCATTTTGCAAACTGCCTACCCCTGCCAACGCAAGATGCACCTCCTCCGGCAGGGTGCGGATCGCCTCCAGCAGCAAGTTATGCCCCTTGACCGATTCAAGGCGGGCGGCGCAGCCAATCAACTTGATCCCTTGCGGCAGCCCCATCTCCTGACGGGCGAGGGCGGCGGCGCCCGGGGCAAAGCGCCGCTCATCGATGCCGTTGGGGATCACGGTTGGCGACAGCTGGCCCAGCTTGGCCAGCAGCTGGTTGGCCACCGGCGTCGCATCGGCCACCAGAATGGGTTTGAAGACGCGCAGTCCCCACAGGGCCAGCGTGCGCTGATGGGGATCATCGAGATACCAGGCATCGTGCTCTGTGTGTACCAGGGTGGGCACCCGGGCCAGCCGACTGGCCAGACCGCCATAGAGCATGGGCCCCAGATGGTGGGTATGTACCGCGACGGGCTTGAGTTGGCGCAGCAGTCGGGTGAGCCGCCAGAGGGTCGCCAGCGACCAGCCTGCGGGCTTTTCCAGACAGTGAATATTGCCTGCGAAGGGATGCAGAGCGGGCCATGCCCTTAGCACATCCCCTTTGCGCCCTTCGAGGGAGATGATATGCACCGGTTGCTCGGCGGGGCTCGCCTGAGTGAGGTTGAGCACCATGGTCTCCAGCCCGCCGGGCTGCAGGTGCTGCACGATTTGCACGACAGGTGGAACAGCAGGTTGCACGACAGACTGAACGACGGGCTGGGCGCTGGCGTTCCTACGGGGATGGGGTCTGTGCGACGGGGTTGATGACAACATGGTTCGCGCTCCGGCAAGGGAAGGGGTGACACCCCGGATAGTGGGAGAATGCGAATCTTGTACCACTCTTGCGATCTGCCCACAGAGGCGATCAGCTCCTCTGGTGGCATTGCCTTTGCATCGTGCGGGGGGAGGGCTTTTCTCAGGGAGTGATGCCATGCCTGTCCAGTTCTATTACAACCTCTACATCATTCTCTTTGCCGCCTGGCGCCGTCGTTATCTGCTGGTGATCCCGGTACTGGTGATGCCGCTGGTGGGCGTGACGGTCGGCCTGCTCACCCCCAAGGAGTATGAGAGCCGCACCACCTTTATGGTGCCGCAAGATGCCAACCAGACCCCGACCCTCAAGGATCTGATCACTCAGGAGAGTCTCAAGGATCGCTTTGCGGTGCTCGAAGCCCTGCTGCGCAGTCGTTATGTGCTCGATGGCGTGGCGCGGGATCGCGGTCTGGTCAATGACGAGACCCCGCCAGCTCAGCGCGATGCCATCATGGACTGGCTCTCGAGTGCCGTCTCGCTGCGGCTGATCGGCGATGAGGTGATCGAGATAAAGGTAAAAGCGGATTCGGCGGCCAACAGCGCCGGTTTGCTCGAAGCCATTTCGCGGCGCTTTTTCTTCAACCTGCTTAGCAAGGGGCGCCAGTCGGCGGAATCGTCCGAACGTTTCCTGCAAAGCCAGCTCGACAGCCGCCGCAGCGAATTGCAAGCGGCTGAGCAGCTGCTCGCCGACTTCAAACGGGAGCATGCCAGCGCCTTGCCCCAGCAGCAGAGTACCAACGTCGCCCGTCTCTATGGCTTGCAGGACCGCTATGCCGAGAGCCTGATCACCCTGCAGCAGGCCAAGGCCCGGGTCGATCAGCTATCACTGGGGCAGGAGAGCCAGCTGGCCCGCCAGCTGGATGAGAAGCTGCAACTGATGCGCACCGAGCTGGTGTTGCTGCGGGCTCGCTACAGCGACGAGCACAGCAAGGTACAGAGTCTGCGCTATCAGATTGACCAGTTGCAGCAGGAGTTTGAGCAGCTCAAATCCCAACCGGATATGGCCCGCGGGCCCGAGTGGCAGCTGGCCCAGACGCAGCTGACGGAGGCAGAGCAAAACGCCGCTGGCTTGAAGAGTCAGCTGGATGGGCTGGACAAGGTGGTCGACTCCCAGGGGGATACCGAGCGCCAACTCGCCGAGCTGGAGCGGGATCTTGCGGTCAAACGCACCCTCTATCAGGATTTGCTGCTGCGCTATGAGAAGGCCAAGGTGACCGGCGATCTGGGCAACTTCGAGCAGGGGGAGCGGATCAAGGTGATCGACAAGCCCTTTGCACCCAGCAAGCCGAGCAACTACCCGCTCTGGCTGTTTCTGCTGGCGGGCATTGTTGGCGGGTTGGGGCTCGGCTGCGGTCTGGCGCTGGTGGCCGAACTGGCGGATGCCAGCCTGCGCCGCTCCGATCAGCTGGCCGCCCTGGTCAAGGCGCCGGTGCTAAGCCGGATTCCCTACTGCGAGCCGGTGCCGGACTATCCATCCAACAGTGATCAGGCGCTGGATGGGCAGGTGCAGCCCTTGTCACCAGAACCGGGTTGATTGCCGCAAAACTGGCTGACAGCCGGAACCTGAATATATCTGAAAAGGCCTTGTGATAAGGCCTTTTTTATATCGTGCAGATGGCTGAAATGACTTTCAGTTATTCACATTATTTTTGATTGAGAAAGTAGAGGAGGCCAGTGCTTCTATTTACTGTGGTTTTATACAGTGATAAGATTGGAGTCAGACAAGAGGTGTGATGATTTCTCAAAAAACGAATTTATATTGTTAGTTGATTGACTTTAAATATATTTCATTTCGTATGACTGGGGGGCTTATATGGAAGGTGGTTATAAATGATCCCCCTGACTTTAATTTAATAACTATTAAATGCCACTGTAATATATATAAGGTCATGAGAGATATGATGAAAAAAATGTGGTATGCCTGTGCCTGCGTAACGTTTCTGGTGCTAACATTATATTTTGTACAATTTGTGATCTATGAGATCCCAATGTTTTCTAACAAACAAGGTGATTGGGGCAATTTTGGTTCATATGCAAGTGGAACTCTGGGTCCTTTATTTGCATTTCTGGCTTATATTGGTATTCGTGAGCAAGTATCGCAACAACGCGACGTAATTAATAAGCAGCAAAAGCAAAAAGCTTTGGATGACCATCTAAATCGTACAAAGGAAACATTTGAAAAAATATATATTCATTCATGTTCAAGTATCGTTCCGTTGGAACGCTATTGTAATATTTCCTTGGCAAATCTCACAAAATTCGAATTATCTAGGAAGCTAAGTGATATTGATACGCTGACCATTATAAATGACATAATTGATGCTGGTCGTTTATTACATGGCGCGGAGTTTGTTTATAGAAACTACCTCCATCTTATTGAGCAATCAGTTGAGCATCTTGATATAGAATGTCCATTAAATGAGCATAAATGGGTAGCTACAACGACTTGGCGTGGCTTTCAAAAGAATGCGATGTTTATAAATTTTTTAGCGCAAAAAGCGCTCCGAGAAGTTGTTAATCCAAATCAAGACATGTTTAGTTATGAACAAAAAGAACTTCTCATATATATAAGTGCATGTGAACAGTGGGAAAAATGTTGGAAAAGGTTAGGATTAGGTTTTTAGCTCGTAGGTTCGATTAGCCGGTAGGTGTAATCGGACGCTTGCGTTGATCCTTCCGGCTAATGTGGCATACGTTCAGACCGCTGACCTTGGCTGTCTGTTCGAGAGTTAGCTTCGGGATGGTGTAGGAGTAGCAAGATGGAAAAGTGTTGGCTTGTTGAAGATGCATATCCTAGGAAGGCCGCGAACGTCCGATAGCGCTTTGCTAATCGAATTTACGGCTCTAATTTAGCAGAGGAAGTGATGGAAGAAGCATATTATTTAGCTCAAGCGATATTGATTTCATTAGGAGGAGGGGCTGCTATTGTTCTAGGCGCATCCAGTTTTCTTGGTAAAGTTTGGGCTCAACGAATTTTACAACAAGAACAGTCTAGAATGGCTTTGGAGATCGAAGAGTATAAAAACAAACTCAGTGAGTTAACTGTAAACAAACAGATTAATTATTATCAAAAGCTAGAGCTTTATAAGTCAGTCTCTGCACCATTATTGGACTTGATTGCAAACATAACTCATCAGGAAAAAATAACTCCTGAACACATTAAAAGCTTCGATAAACAGAGGCTTCACATGACAGCACAACTAGCATTGTTTTCATCCTCTGATGTGTTCGATATGTTTATGAAACTTATAGATTATGTTTATGACTCCATCGAGGCGGATGCTTTTGACTTCCATGTTTTTCGCGTTGAAATGCTTATATTCCTAAGTGCAGTTCGCAAAGATATTGGAATTTATTCCGACGAAGTTAAATACAAAGGGAATAGATAAGCTACTTTAGGATCTAAAAATGGTTGTCAATGTATGGCTGTTCTAACTTCATTTAACTCCGATAGTTGTGTTGGGGTTTTGTTGTAACTCGTAGCAGGTATCTGAACCAGATGTAGAGCGCAACCAGATCACAAAAATAATGCTGCTCAGCAAAGTCGGGTGGAAAAAGCATTGGTAGAGTGAAACTTTATTTTCATCTGTCATCCAAACCAGAAGTTGTGCAGCCCCTGCCGAAAGCCATGTTTACGGCAAAAAATCAGGGAGCCATGGCTCCCTAATCGCAACACACGGGGTGATTTACTAGCCGATGGCGGGGCTCTGTTGCCAGTTGGCTTGCTGCGGACGGCCTTGAGTTCGGCGTTGATAGCGCCAGGCCAGCAGTAGCGGCATACCGAGCAGCAGCTGGGCGGCCAGCGGGATCTCCTCGATGGGGGCGGCCAGAGCACCTTCCGGAATAATGCCCCCCTCAATTTCGGCCGCCAGTTTGAGCTCCAGCGCATTGCCAAAGTCGGCGAAGGTGGTGGCATTGATCACAAACGCATCCTGACCTCCCGCTACGTTCTCCACATACCACTCTTGCAGCACCCCATCGGCGTAGTCCTGACCTATGGTGATGCCGTTGATGGTGTCTATGCCGGAGGTGAGCAGTTGATCCCGCACGGTGGAGGTATCCAGCCCGTTGTTCTGGATACCGTCACCCGACACATCCATCACCTGGCGGGCGGCGGTGTAGTTGTTGGTATCAAACTGCTGGGCACCAAAGGCCATGGCCGAACCGGGGGCCGTCATCCCCGCATAGGGGCGTACCAGGGCATCCAGGGTGGCGGCGAAGTTGTTGATGGAGGTCATGTCGTAGAGGTGGAACCAGTCGGTCATCACGCTCTGCTGGGTCGAGCCGCTCCACATCACCATCTGTACCGCAATGGACCCCAGCTTGTCGCCACTGGTGTCGAGGATGGCGCTTTGTACATCCTGACTGTAAAAGGCGTCCACATAGCCCTGTAATTGCAGATTGAATTCCGATGAACTGACGCTGCCCGACACATCCATCAGCAGTTGCAGTTCGGTATCGACTTCGGTCAAGGCGTATGCGGGGGAGGTTACCAACCACATCCCCAGCAGCCCTGCCAACGGTTTGAGTTTCATTGCCCACTCCTTCTCCTTGGCGCTAGTGCCAGCAGGGGGGAATGAATAAAGCGTGCCAGCTTTGGCGAATCCTCTGACTTGGCTTGATCCGGGTGAGACCGGGCAGGCATGGAACTTGCGACAGCACTCAAAAGCGCTGATAACCGGCAGGAGTTGCGATGGAGATCCGTCCCTGGCAGTGGGCACCCAACTGGCTGCTACTTGGTTTGGCCAATCAGTGGGGCATGGTATGGCTCAATATGGGTCACTTCAACCTGCTGGTGGTGTTGCTGATTGCTATCTGGTGGCAAATTGCATCGCGGGTTGCACCGAGCTGGCGTCCGCATCCACTGGCGCTCGCCCTCTTTATCCTGCTGATCCTGATCCCCAGCGCCAGTTGCAAGGCGCTGGCCTGTCTGCTGTTGGTGGCCTCGCTATGGCGCCGTCATCAGAGTGGCGATGAGCGGGCGGTGTTGCAGATTGTGCTCGCCTTTACCGTGGCGGTGTTGTGGGGGCAGCAGGTGTTTGCCCTGCTCTCCGGCCCTGTGCTGGCCCTCGATGCCTGGGGGGTGGGCCAGTGGTTGCAACTGCTTGGCTGGGAGACTCGCCTTGATGGCAATCGCATCGAGCGGTTGGGGGGCCATGCCCTGATTGTGCTCAAGGGGTGCTCCTCGTTTTCTCAACTCTATCTGGTGGTGCTCTCCTGGCTGGTCTCCTGCTGCTGGCTGGCGCCGGAGCGCCCCCTCTACCGGCAGTGGCCCATGTTGCTGCTGGTCTGCCTGCTCTATATCGGGGCCAATCAGTTGCGGTTGGTGCTGATGAGTCTGGATCTGCGCTGGTATGGCTGGCTGCATACCGGCTCGCTGGCCCAGCTCTACCAGTGGGCAATCATGTTGCTGGTGATGACCATCCTCTTTATCCGGGGGCGCCGTGATGCGTTTATCTAGGGGATATCTGTTGCTGTTGCTGGTGGCGCTGCTCAGTGCTGCCGCCATGGGGTGGCGTTATCAGAACCGGGCAGTTAACGAGGGGGCCAAGCCCATGCTGATGGAGCTGGTCCAGTTGGGATGGCGCTTGCGGGTGGCTACGCCAGTATTGGGCGGCACCTATGTCAGCTATCAGCTGGCCCATCCCCGCTGTGACGGCCTGCTGCAGGCCATGCTGGTGGCGCCGGATCGGGAGGCGATGTCAGTGACGCTGGCGAGTGAAGGGATGAGTCAGGGGGTGATGTTTTTAGGCGAGTTGCACCAGAGCCCGCCGCTGCTCTCGTACCGTCTGACCCAGGGTTGGCGCAAATTGTGGGGGCTGACCCCTTATCCCCTCTATCGGGTGGCCTTGCCGACCACCTGCCTCGGCCTTATTGCGCCGCCGCTGGGGTGACCGACCCCGATTCACCGTTTGGCAGAATGCGGATCAGCAAGGTATTGGGGGCCAGCATGGGGTCATAGCGGGGCTCCAGCTCAATAGCGCGAGCTCCCAGCAAGCGGGTGAGTGCGGTCAGCCGCACGCTTGCCATCCGCGCACTCTCCAGCATGTCGGTTTGCAGCCCGGGGCCGCTTACCAGCGCAATCCGGGCCGGATCCTTGCGGCCTAAAAACTGATGCAGCAGCTGCTCCTGATCCGCCGCAAGTTGCGTCTCCGCTTGCTGGTATTGCAGTTGCAGCTGGGGCTGTTCGGCCATTTGCTGTTCCCGCAACTGGTTGAGGATCGGCAGGGTCTCATTGACCGGCTCCTGACGGGCGCAACCGGTGAGGAGCAGCAGCGGCAGCATCAGGGGCAACAGGCGGCGCAGGGCGCTGTCTTTGGCTGTGGAGCGGGGAGTCTGGTTGGCCATACGCAGTCACTTCAGGAGGATGAGTTGGCACCAGTTTGCAATGTTTTCAATCCCTTGGCCAGTTGTTCAATCTCGCGGCGCCACTGGATCCAGGCGGCAGAGGGCAGTTGCTCTGCCACCTGCCAGCGGGTCGGCAGCTGATCCCGCAGGCGCTCCAGCAGCAGGGCGGCATCCACCTGATAGCGGGCCTCCTGCTCCAGCCATGCGAGCCAGCGCAGATCCTCGATGGCTTGCTGCAACAGCAACAGATCGTGGGAGAGGCGATGCGCCTCGCAGGCTTGCGGGCCGAGCAGCATAAAGTCGCTCTCCCGCCCGTCGGTGGGGTCATAAGGCAGGGCGGTGGGCATGCGACCATGCCACTGCAAATAGCCCTCGGCGCCGCTTTGCCACAAATAGAACCCGGCGGCTCTCGGGGTGCCCAGATTGTAAAACCAGGGGGTGACCTTGTGCTGGTGTATCCGCGCCACATCGGCCTTGTCGGCGCCAAAGCCTGCGTTGATCAGGGCAATCTCCACCTCTGCAAGCAGACCAACCTGACCCGGATGATTGAAGTGGCCTGCGCGGATCACCGCTGGATCCCGCCGTTTCATCTCCCGCGCCAGGGTGGTGATGGCGGGCAGGGTGGCAAGATCCGGCTCATCAAACAGGCTCCATGCCAGCGGGGGCAAGCCGCTGGCTGTCAGCCCCTGTTGCCGCGCCTGCCACTGATCAAGCTGGTTGGCAGGGTCTCCCCCCCAGCGTTTGAGCGGGGTATAGGCCAGCAGGGGCGGCACAAAGCCGAGCCCGGCCGCCTCTCCCATGATCTCCTTCATCCCCGCTTCATCCTGTGGCAGGGCGGGCGAGAGGCCGCTGATCCCGAGTTTGGCGAGCCGCTGCAGATCGCAGTGACTGGCCGCGGCGATCTGCTCTTTTAGTGCCTCGGGGTCGGGGCTCAGCCAGTTCAGATAGGGGGGCGCTTCGACATAGATGCCGACCGGCTTGTTGGCCGCGGGCAGGGTCAGCGGCAGCACCTCGATAGTCAGTGGCAGCTGCACCAGTTGCTGCTGGCTCAGCAGCTGAATATTGCCCAGATAGTGACCGACAGGCGCATCGCGGGGGACGGTGATCTGCAGCACCAGACGGCGGGGTACGCCTGCCAGCAGGGTGAGCCCGGCGACCCCCTCGACCAGCTCCTGATCCGAGGGAGCCAGCAGGGTGCCACTCGCCTGCGGGCGAATCAGATGCCACTTGCCGTAATAGGGGGTCAGCGCCAGCGGCGATCCTGCTTGCTCAGGGGGCTGGATCACCAGCAATGGGGCCGGATCGTCGGTGGCGGCGTGGATGGCAAATTCCAGCAACAGCTGGCTGCCACGGGCGGCCAGCACCGGTTGTGAAGTCTGCTGCAACGCATCGGCCGCAGATAGCGGGGCGATCTGCAGGGTTGGGGCGGCATCCGTAATCGGCGTGAGGCTCAGTTGATGCGAAGCTGGGGCTGGGGAATAGGGGGCCAGAGTCCACTTTTCCAAAAACAGCTGGCGCTGCTTGGTCAGCACGCTTGCGGTAGCGTCAGCCAATACGGCGAGATCTTTTCCACTATTCGGGAGAGCCTCTTTGCGGGTGCTGGCCGGATAGGGGGCAAGCAGCAGTCCCGCCAGGTACTTGGCATCCGGTGAGTGGCCTACCAGTGTGATAGTGAGCGGGCCGCCGGGGTGGTTCAGGGTGACATGAACGGGGCCGCCCTGTCGTGCCCCGAACAGCTGCCAGGGATCCGGGTTTGGCAGTGCCTCGCGGGATTGTCCCGCCAGATAGCGCTGCGTTAGCCACTCCTGCGGTTGCCACTGCTCGGCCCAGATGGGTTCGCCATTGACCAGCACGCTGCGCTCGAAGGGGTGGGGCAGGTACTCCCACTCGCCGGGGTCATCCAGCCAGAGGGTGAGCTGGTAGCGTCCTTTGGCGACCTCCAGCCGTACGCCATCCAGATTGCGCAGCCCATCGCGCACCAGAGCATCGCCGGAGGGGCGCAAGATGGGGGTGGGATGGCCAATCAGCCGGGGATCTCCCGGGCTCAGGGGCTCAAAGCCGGTAAAGCGGGGCGCAGCCGCGGCCCCCAGATCCAGCGCAATGGTGCCCGCAGGCAGAGTCAGACCGGGCTCCCAGTACCAGCGGTGAATGGTCAGCGAGGGGGCGTTATCGGCCATAAAGAGATAGAGCTTGGTGAGTTTGTCCAGCGCCAGCGCTCTGGGCTGGCTGGTGCGCCACTCACTCAAGGCAAAGCGCTGGGTGAAGGGGCCGGGGGCGACAATCCGCTCCAGATTGACCCGGCTGCGGTAGTTGACCGAGGCCTCATCGTCGATACGCAGGATCAGGGTTTGCGGGCGGACGCTGGGGTTATGGCCCTCGATCACCAGTTCATCATCGCTGCCTATTGGCCAGTTGTGGGTGCTCAGATCGAGCCGCTGGGGTGTCTGGTTGCCTGTCAGGGGCAGCGGGGTCTGCCCCTCCAGCCGGGTGGTGGCCATTGCTGCATTGGCGCAGAGCAGGATAACCAGCCAGAGCCCTCTGCTCATCCGGCCAGCCCCTTTAGCCAGTTGTTCAGCTCGGCAGCTTTGTGATCCCAGCTTTGCAGGGCCACCTGCTGCTGGCGAGTGTGGCGCCCTTCGCTGCGGGTGAGCCCCTCCCAGCCACTCTCCTGAAACCAGCCAGGATTGGATTGATCAAAGGCGGCCCGGTTGATGGCCTGGGCCAGGCTCTCCCCATCGTGGGGGAGCTGGATCTGATCCCGATAGCCATCGAGAGCCGGAAAATCGGTGCTGACGATGGGGCGCCCTGCGGCCAGATACTCGCGCAATTTCAACGGATTGCAGGCACGGATCTGGGCGTTGTCGACAAAGGGCAGCAAACTCACCTGCCAGTGCTGGGCATAGGCCGCCAGCGTGTGGTGGGGACGGGGCCCCAGCAGATGGATATTGGGGAGCCCCTTGAGGGGGGAGATATCGGTCTGGACCGTGCCAATCAGCACCAGATCCCAGTGGGGCAGGGCGGCGGCCGTCTCTGCCAGCAGGGGAATATCAATCCAGTCGCTCAGGCTGCCGTAAAATCCGGCAATCGGACGGCCGGAGGGGAGATCCGCCGGGCGCTCTCTGGGGGGCATAAACAGCTCGAGATCCACGCCGTGGCTGAGGAGCCGGGTTTTATGGGGCGGAAACCGGCTGGCCAGCGCGGGGCTGGCGGCCAGAATGAGATCGGCTTTTTCCACCAGTCTGGCCTCGCAGTGGGCGATGGCTTGATGATCCACCCCCGCCAGCGCCGAGAAGTCATCGCCGCAGTAGTAGATGACCGCCCGCTCTTCAAGCTTGCCAATCAGATCGACGGCGCTGGGCAGGGAGATCCAGAGCAAGGGGCGATCCAGCTCGGGCAGCTGACGCCGGATCTGCGCCGCCAGCCAGTGGCCATTGATCTTGCCCGCCAGCCGACTGCCCGGCAGTGGCAAGGCGAGCGGCGGCAGTACCCGAGGGCTGCTGACCTCTGATGGCGCAACCGACTGGCCGCCAGCATGGCGCGCGCCGCGCAGCACCGCCCCCAGTTTGCGGACGATGCGGGTGAGATCATGAAGGGTAAAGCGGGGACAACGCATGCCGATGGAGTTGACCCAGAGCACTTGATAATCGGGCAACAGACGCTTGATCAGGTGTTGGGTGCTGGAGGGGTGCTGGCCCCAATCCTCGCCCAGCACCACCAGTTGCGGCAGTGAGTGTGGTTTCATGCAAAGGTCTCCGAAGCGTGTGCGGGGTCGCTGTGATCCTGTGGTTGCAAGGGGCGCAGTACTGTGGCCGGTACACCCGCTGCCAGCACACCTGCGGGCAGATCCCGGGTGACGACGCTGCCTGCGGCGACAATGGTGCCGGCGCCTATGGTGACACCGGCCATCACCATCACCCCGGTGCCAAGCCAGACATCCTGCTCCAGCACAATGGCCCCCACCTGTTCATCGCGATCCGGTTTGCCAAGGGAGCGATCGCGGGCGTTGATCGGATGCCCCGGGTAGCCCGCCAGAAAGGCACGCCCTGCAATCCGGACGTTATCCCCCAGCACTATCTTGCTGCCCACCGCCAGGGTGGTCTGCCAGCCAATCCCGACATTGCGGCCAATGACCAGCCGTGGTGTCTGGCTCGATGCCCGGCCGCTGATGGTCATGGCGGCGCTGAGGCGGCAGTCGGCACCAATTTCGATGGTGACCGGACCGCTGATATAGGGGATGCCGCCATAAAGATAGAGGCGCGGGGCGGGGGCCGTCAGGCGAGATTGAAACAAGGGGGTCCACCAGAGGGTGCGGGTCAGGGTCGCCAGCGCGTTGCTGCCCAGCAGATAGAGCCGATAAAGCAGCCGATGCAGGGGTGGGATCACGGGGAGTGACCAGTGGCGGGCACTTTTGGCCAGTCGCCATACCCGGCGAGCCAGTGGCGTCTCTCCCTGTTTGGCCCAGCTTTTCATCCGGTGCAGGTTGATGGTGTTCATGGCGACCTCTCCCTCTGGTGCAGTCCGTTGCTCGCTATGCAGAAAGCAGGGATCGGGCCAACAGGACGACCCCAGCGGGATCGGGCCAAATGGGGCTAAGAGGAGGGGGAGATTGCGCCGGTCGGTGCAATTTGCAGCCAGCGTTGTGCAAAACGCAAATGCCAGTCTCATTCTGGGCTTGTTCAGGCCGGTTAAGCCGCACAGAGGGGCTATCGCTTCAGGGCGGGAGTGAGTGGCGTGGGCTTTGCATTAGCGGTAGCTGACCCGGAGCAGGATGCTTCGGGTGGCTGGGAGGCCCTATGAAACTTGGTGTGAACCAGATTGCCATGCTCTATTACGCCGGCGGCTTGCTCCTGATGAAGGGGATCTCCCTACTGATGCTGCCGGTGTTGACCCATCAGCTGCTGCCTCGTGAATACGGCCAGCTGGAGGTGCTGCTGACCCTCATCAATCTGGGTTCCCTGATCCTTGGCTTCGGGCTGGTGGATGCCCTCTACCGCTTTGCCGGACTGGCGAAAGATGAGCAGGAGCGCCAGCAGGTAGTGGCCCGCATGTTTGGGCTGGTCTGGCTGATCGCCCTGGCCAGTCTGGTGCTGCTCTGGCTGCTGGCGCCTGTGGTGCAAGCCTGGCTGCCGGTGGAAACCCGCCTTGCGGATGTGCGCTGGGTGCTTTGCGCCCTGCCGTTTGAAGGGGTGATCGGCGTGCCACTGGCATGGCTGCGGATGCGCAATCAGGCCCGGCTCTTTTTCGTGGCGACCGCAGGCAAGGCGGTGATCCAGTCGGTGCTGACCGGCTGGTGGCTCTGGCTCGGCTGGGGCGTGAGCGGGGTGCTGGCCTCCGGCACCCTGACCTGCGTTGCACTGGCGCTGCTGCTGAGCCTCTGGCAGTGGCGAGATAGCGGGATCCGCTTTGACTGGCAGCACTATCGGCCGCTGCTGCGCTATGGATTGCCCCTGGTGGTGAGCGGGCTGGCAGGTTTTGCCCTGAGCGGACTGGATCGCTGGTTGCTGGCCGATGTGGTGGGGGAGGCGCTGCTTGCCTACTACGCGGTGGCGGGCAAGCTGGCGCTGGCAGTGGGACTTCTGCTGCAACCCTTTGCCCTCTGGTGGTATCCCCGCCGTTTCATGCTGCTGCGCGAACCGGATGGACTGCGACTCAATGCCCACTACAGCGTGATGGGGTCGGTGCTGGGGTTTGTCACCGCGGGGATTGTCGGGCTTACCGCCCCCTTGCTTATTCGCTGGCTGACCCCGGAGAGCTATCACGGGGCGATCGCCTATATTCCGCTGCTGGTGCTGGGCATGGCGGTGCGCAATGTTTCGGACTTGCTCAATGTAGGCTGCTTTAGCGGCGAGAAGAGTAATGCCCAGATGGTGATCAATCTGGGCTGCAGCGCTCTTGGGGTGGCAGGCTTTCTGCTCGCCATCCCCCCCTTCGGGGTCGCCGGGGTGATCTGGACCCTGCTGCTGGTCTATCTGGTGCGGGCGCTCGCCTTTTATCTGGTGAGCCAGCGGTTGCTGCCGCTGCCGTATCGCCTCTCGACCCTCTGGGCCAGTTCCCTCGGGGCGCTGGCGATGGTCTGGCTCGGCCAATGGTGGGCAGGATCATGGCTCGTCTAACGCCAGCCATCTGGGCAAGCACCACCTGTCTGGTGCTGGCTCTGCTTTGGTGGCGGCTGCCCCATCCTTTGCTGCTGCCGGTGCTCGGCCTTGCCATTCCCGCCATCTGGTTTGCCCTGCGCTGGCCCTTCTTGATGGTGCTGGGGTTTGTCACTTTCTCCTTCTTTCGGCTGCATGAGGTGTTCCCCCAGCTCTATCCCCTCAAGATCCCGCTGCTCTTCTCGCTGGCCGCCATCGGCGCGCTGGTCTGGCACATTTTGCTGACCGGCCGGATCAAGCCCTACTGGAGTCCTGCCCTGAGCTGGCTGACGGCCTTCTTTGTGATGGTCTCCATCGGTGTGCTGTTTGCCAGCAACCGGGGCGAGGCGATCGCCACCTGGACCGGCAGCTACAGCAAGATCTATCTGATGACCCTGGCCACCGCCTGGCTGGTGCGCACTCCGGGGGATTTTGCGCTGGCGGTGCGCACCTTCGTGGTAGCGGGCTGTCTGGTGGCGCTGGTGGCCCTCTACAACAAGGCGAGCGGGATTGGGCTAGTGGAGGGGACCCGGGTGACCATAGGGCGCGAGCTGGGCTCTGTGCTGGGGGATCCCAACGATCTGGCGCTGGTGCTGCTCTTTCCTGCCGGTTTTTCGCTGAGCTTGCTGCTCAATCAGGGCAATGGGGTAGGGGGGCGTTTGTTGGGGGGGCTCGGCTTTGCGTTGACCGCCGCCGCCATTATCGCCACCCAGAGCCGCGGTGGTTTGCTTGGCGTGTGTGCGGTCAGCGGCCTGTTTGCCTGGCAGCGGGTGAAGTCGAAAACCCTGTTGATCTCGCTGGGGATGGTCGCGCTGGTGGTGCTGTTTGCCGCCGCCGGGATCAGCGACCGGGCATCTGGCGGCGCCGCCGAGAGCGGGGTCGATGCCTCGGCCATGGGGCGGATCTACGCCTGGCAAGCGGCCTGGGGCATGGCGTTGGGCCATCCGCTGGTAGGGGTGGGCTTGTCCAATTTTTATTACAACTACTTCTTCTACAGCCCCCATTGGGATGGACTCAATCATGCGGTGCACTCCACCTGGTTCGGGGTGCTGGCTGAAACCGGCTTTGTCGGGCTGGCGCTGTTTATCGGCATGGTGACGGTGGCCCTGCGCGGTGGCTGGCGTTGCCAGCTTGCTGGCATGCCTCCTGCAGTGATCACGGCAATGCAGGGGGTGATGGCCAGTATGGTGGGGTTTGTGATTTCGGGATCCTTCCTGACCCAGGGGTTTACCTGGCCCATCTATCTGGAATTGGCGCTGGCCGTCGCCGTCATCAAGTACGTGCAGCAGGCGGCCAGAGAGGTGCAGGCCACCGCTGAGGATCATCAGGAGGCAACCCGGTTGCCGGCAGTGCCACCAAAGGGAGCAAGAGGATGAACGTAACCCCTGTTTTGCTGGTTCACTACGGAGAGGACTGGATCCGCGGCAGCGAACGCTGCCTGCTGGATCTGCTGGCCCACCTCGATCGCAGCCGGTTTACGCCGTTGCTCTGGTGTAATAGCCCGACGCTGGCGGCAGAGGCGGCCACCCTCGGGGTCGAAACCATGGTCGAGCCGTTCAGCCTGCTGCTGGGATGGCAGGCGCCACGTTTTGATCTTGCGGCCCATCGGCGCCTCTCCCGGCGAGCCAGAGAGCTCATCACCGAGCGGCAGATTGGGCTGGTGCATGCCAACAGCGCGGCCCCTTGTCAGTGGCTGGGGGGGG
>NZ_JRJY01000022.1:36344-78364 GCF_000801015.1 Aeromonas sp. ZOR0001
GGCGTTGCAGGTACCGCTGGTGTGCCACCTCCATGCCCGTTACCAGCCAAGAGACAGATTCAGCCTGCGGGTTCATCAGGCAAGCGTGCTGATCGGGGTGAGCGAGCCGGTGTTGACCGGTTGGCGCCAGGATGGCTGCACGGCCGAGCGGTTGATCCGGATACCCAACGGGGTGGATGCAGCTCGCCTGAATGGCGGTGCTCACTGGCCGGTCGTCGGCATGCTGGGCTTGCCCCCGGGGGATATGATCATCGCAACCGTCGGCTCATTGATCAAACGCAAGGGGATTGATCTGCTGATCCGCTCGCTGGCTGCCCTGATGGCATCGGGGGAGGAGGCCCAGTTGCTGATCATTGGCAGCGGCCCGGAGCGGGAAGCATTGATGGCGTTGGCTGTCGAGCTCGGGGTGGCCGAGCGGGTCCACTTTTTGGGCGAGCGGCCGGACAGTGCCGCTATCTTGCGAGGCGGGGTGGATCTGCTGGTCTCCGGAGCCCGTGAGGAGGTGTTTGGTCTGACGTTGGCGGAGGCGGGCAGGTTGGGGCTCCCGGTCAGTGCCTATCGGGTGGGCGGCATCCCCGAAGTGGTGGAAGAGGGGGTGACCGGCTTGCTGGCGACCCCGGGGGATTGGGCCGAGATGGCTGATCACTGGCGGCAATTGAGTAATCCGCAGCGCCGATGTGAAATGGGGCGGGCCGCTCAGTTGCGTGCCGCACAGTTGTTCACGGTGGCGCGCTACGTTGACGGGGTCACGGCGGTGTGGGACGCCGCGCTGGCTGGTCAGTGGCACGTCACGGCCTCCACACCCTTCCGACAACTCATTTACTGGGCGGGGCAACGACTCCTTGCCAGAGGGCGCAATATGCTGGCGAGTGGGATGGCAAGAGTGGCGCAAAAAGTGCAGTTGGGGTTTGGCCGCCGCAAGGTACCAGAGTAAGGGAGCAGCAAGATGAGCATGCAAACTGAGCCGGTGTTTGGAAAGGTCATCGTCGTGGATCCCATCCCGTTTCGCGGTGGCTCCAAGGTTGCGACCGAAGTGCTGCTCGATGAGTTGGCCAAACGGATGCCCGGGCTCACATGCCATGTGCTGACCCAGGATCCCGACTCCTGGCCCCGTTGTCAGCATCATCCCCTTTGGTTGCCCCACATATTGAAGGGGCGGGAGTCCGGCATCGGTTATCTGCTCAAACAGGGGTGGCAAACCCTGCTGATCCTCTGGCTGGTGTTGCGTCTGGGGCAGGTGAATTGCCTGGTGGCGGCGTCCGGGCCGGGAGTGGATCTCTGCTGTTACTGGGCGGCCCGCTGGTTGCGGTGCCGGGTGGTTCAGCTAATCCATGGCCCTGTGGGGTGCTCGGGGCTCTCTGCCAGAGCCCTGCAGCGGGCGAGTTTTGTGTTTTATCTGGAGTCGACGCGAAGCTCCCTGGTGGCATTGCTGGCCCGGCTTGGTGAGACCGAGTTCCCGTCACACTGGCAGCCATTTACCAATGGTTTGAGCGAGATTGATTGGCCCAAAGTGACCTTGGGGGGGCCCCGTATTTTGTGGGCGGCCTCGTTGCTGCGCTGGAAGGGACTGGAGACCATGCTGGCCGCCCATCAACTGATCCCTGACGCTCGCCCCGAGCTGATGGTGTGCTATCTGCAGCCCAAGGGCACGCTGCAACCTTGCAGCCAGCCTCAGCCACAGCTGCCAGACACGCACTGGTATGCCAACCCCGCCAATCTTGACGAGATCCGATCACAATGCGGCATTTTTGTCTCCACCAGTCATCAGGAGCCCTTTGGCCTCTCCATTCTGGAGGCCATGGCGGCAGGATTATGCGTAGTGATCCCGGCCGATGGGGCCTGGTGGGATCGACACCTCACCGATGACGTGAATTGCCGCAAATATCAGCCAAACGATCCCGGCGATCTGGCGCGGGTGCTGGCCAGCCTCAATGCCATGCCCGACGTGGTCAAGCGACTGGGCCATCATGCCCGCCTGCATGCCATGGTCCATTACAACGCGGCAGATACCTATCAAAGCACACTGGATCAGTGGGAAGGCATGTTGCGATGGGATGCGTTGAGCCTTGCCGTGCATGGTTAGCGCGCAGTGGTTCCCCACGGGGAGAATGGGGGTGTATGAGGGACTTATGGGCAGACTGGTTGCGGGAGGCTGGGTGACTCCGCCACTCTGATGCAGTTACGGCCGGATGATTTGGCGGTGTAGAGCGCAGCATCAGCCAGTTTTACCAGTTCAGAGGGCTGCCAGTAACTCGATGGTCTGAGGCAGGCAACACCCATGCTAACGGTCACCAGACCGGTGGCATTTTGTGCGTGTGGCTGCGCGAGTGCAAAAATCAGCCGCTGGATATGTTGGGCAATTTCATAGGCGGATTGACGCTCGACATGTGGCAACAGGATGACAAATTCCTCTCCGCCGTAGCGAGCCACCAACTCCCCCGAGCGGCGCCCGGATAGCGCCAGGGTATGGGCTAGCAATCGAAGGCACTCGTCACCGGCAACGTGGCCATAGAGGTCGTTGAACTGCTTGAAATGATCGATGTCGAGCATGATGAGCGCAATCGGCATCTCTGTCTGAATACAGTGCTCCCAGGCCTGGTTCAATGAGTTGTCGAACAGACGACGGTTGCCGATATTGGTTAGCCCGTCGGTATTGCTGAGCGCTTCCAGTTTCCGGTTCGCTTCCGCCAGCTCCTTGGTTCTGAGCTCGATAATGAGCTCCAGCTCATGTTGGCGCTCCTCCAGACTGGTCATCGGGTAAATTTCGCTTTCCCGAGCCGCACTGTAAGGGATGGAGATACTGCTGTGAGCAATTTTCCACGCCATGGCTTCGTGTCGAAAAATCAGCACCAGCCTGGCGGTTCTGCGGGAGAGGATAGGTTCTGATTTCGGTAGATGGATATGGAAGAAGGCGGTGACAGCCACCACATCCGCGGCCAGATCTTGCAGGGTCACATCGAGTATTTCCAGGCGGATCCTGTCCGGGATCTGGGCAAAATCGCGGCGGGTTATCCGTATCCACTCATCCCTATCGGTAACCAGAACATCACTGCTGCCGGCAAAACCGCTGAAATTGTCGCTAAACCGCGTGGTGAGCCGATCATCCCGTGATGAATACAGCTCGATGTACTCATCAAACAGTGAGCGGATCAACAGTTCCCGTTCAGTGGTCATTGCGCTGGGTCCATGTGAAGTGGTCACGTTTTTCAAACGTTCGATTGAACTATAGTCAATTATGTCATTTTAATTGGCTATCTATCTTGATTTTTCTCGTTTTTTTGTTCAATTCCCGCACTTGGCTAGTGTCCGTAGGGCCAGCCAGAATCAAGGCTCCATGGCGTGGTTATCAGAGGCAGTCAGGGGTAGGCATCTCTCTGCAACGGCGGCCGCTGCGGGCTGCATTTCACAAGGTGAGCAGGGCTGTCAACGAGTTCGAGTTCGATCAGGCAAGGTAGTGGCTGGAGCCACTGCTTGGCTGATGATTAACACCCTTATCGTTTGTCATGTTCATCGTCATCCCCGCTCATTTCTTTTTGCTGCAGTTGAACAAGAATAATTATCATCTATATCGATGGAGATGGATATTTACGCTCTGGTTAATTAAGCGGGGTGACGTGAAGGTAAATAGTGTGAAGGTGGGCGGTAACATCTGTAACCGGATGAGCGAATGCATCGCAAGTTAAATATGATGTCTATGTTGCAGACAGCCTTCCACCTTGCCTTTTCTCTTACCATTAATTTGAATGCAGATTCACGATGATGCGTAAACATATCCGTGAGCGCGATATTTTACTCACCAGCATTCAAGACAATAAAGAGTGGGGGAGGTCATACTGATATGCATACCTCGGCGGCATCTTTTCATTAAGCGGTGTTAAACATCAGGGAGGCCAAGCGGGGTTGTACTGTGTGGGCTCGCAGTAGAACGTGTCGCACTGAAGCGCAGGTAAAATGCAAACTGAAACCAAGCGACAGCAGGTAAATCGTGCCGTGCAGGCCGTGCTTGCTACCGGTGGTAGCTGGCCGTGAGACAGTTCTGGTGTGGAGAGGCAAGTCAGGAGGTTGTTCCGTGGATGACTGTATGGAATATGCAATGGAATGAGTAAAGATATATTCAATGGATCATTTATGGGTGGGCATCAGTATTGTGAAATGAGCGGTATAGCCAAGATTTCAATCATGTTAATTTGGCTTACAGTGAAAGAGAGGATATGCGGTGATTAATTATTTAATATCCAATTAAGTTCATAAAATTTACGGAGTTGCTAAATATCTCTTTGGGGGTAATTAATTTCATTTGTGATGTGGCTCGCTATGAAAATAGGGGGAAGCTGGTCGAAATTGATGGAGATCAATACTGCAGGGTGGGTGAGTCCTTAGCATTTCCGCTATTAAGCATTTATCAAACAAGTGCTCACTACGGGAATAAGTAGAATGGTCGAGGATAATTTTTTATCGGCTCATGGGATTAATCGCCGTGATTTTATGAAATTGTGTGCCGGGATGGCCGCAACCCTGGGATTAAGTCAGCATGCCGTCGCCAAGATGGCCACTGCGCTCACCAGCCCCGAACGGCCGCCGGTGATCTGGATTGGGGCGCAGGAGTGCACCGGTTGTACCGAATCGCTGCTGCGCGCCACCCACCCCACCATCGAGAACCTGATCCTCAACACCATTTCGCTGGAGTACCACGAGGTACTCTCGGCGGCCTTTGGTCATCAGGCGGAAGAGAACAAGCACAACGCCATCAAGCGCTATAAAGGCAAGTATGTGCTGGTAGTGGATGGCTCCATTCCGCTCAAAGATGGTGGTGTCTACTGCATGGTGGCCGGTGAGCCTATCGTCGACCATATTCGCCGTGCCGCCAGTGATGCCGCTGCCGTCATCGCCATCGGCTCCTGCGCCGCCTGGGGCGGTGTGCCTGCCAGCGGCGGCAACCCGACCGGTGCCGTCAGTCTGGAAGAGGCGCTCGGCAATATCGGCACCCCGATCATCAATATCCCGGGATGCCCGCCCAATCCCCACAACTTCCTCACCACGGTTGCCTACTACATCACCTACGGCAAGCTGCCGGCGCTGGATAGCAAGAAGCGTCCGCTGTTTGCCTATGAGCGGCTGATCCACGAGAACTGCGAGCGCCGTCCGCACTTCGATGCAGGGCGTTTTGCCAAGGAGTTTGGCGATGAGGGCCACCGGCAGGGCTGGTGTCTCTACCACCTGGGCTGCAAAGGGCCGGAGACCTACGGCAACTGCTCGACCCTGGAGTTCTGCGATGTGGGCGGCGGCATCTGGCCGGTCGGTATCGGTCACCCCTGTTATGGCTGCAACGAGCAGGGGGTCGGTTTTAGCAAGGGGATCTTCCAGCTCGCCAAGGTCGAGAACCCGACCCCGCGGGTGGATAAACCCGATGTGAAAATTCAGGAGGGGGGCTATACCTCGCCCACCGCGACTGGCCTTATCGGTGGCGCCCTCGGGGTGCTGGTAGGGGTGAGTCTGATGACGGTGCGTGAACTCGGTCGCCAGCAGAAGCGCCACGAAGCCGGGCAGCACCCATCACGGGAGGAGTAACCGTGAACAGACGAAACTTCCTCAAATTCGCCTCCGTCGGTGCACTGGCGGCGGGCACAGCCGTACCCGGCACCGCACTGGCGGCGGCCAAGAACAAGCCGCCCATTCCCAGGTCACTCGGCATGCTCTACGACTCTACCCTCTGCGTCGGCTGTCAGGCCTGTGTGGCAGAGTGTCAGCGCCTCAACGGCAACCCGGTCAATCCAGCCGGGGCGCAAACCTGGTCCAACAACGACAAGCTGACCCCCTACACCAACAACATCATTCAGGTGTGGAAGAGCGGCACTGGCGAGCACAAGGATCAGCTGGTGGATGGCTACGCCTACATCAAGAAGCAGTGCATGCACTGTGTCGATCCCAACTGCGTCTCTGTCTGTCCGGTGCAGGCGCTTAAAAAAGATCCCAAGACCGGCATCGTTCACTACGACCCGAGCGTCTGCACCGGCTGTCGCTACTGCATGGTGGGTTGCCCGTTCGATGTGCCCAAATATGACTACGACAATCCGCTGGGGGCGATCCACAAGTGCGAGCTCTGCAACCAGAAAGGGCTGGAGCGGATCGATCAGGGCAAGTTGCCCGGCTGCGTCGAGGTGTGCCCTACCGGCGCCGTCATCTTCGGCACCCGCGAGGAGCTGATGGCCGAGGCCAAGCGTCGCCTGCTGGCGACCCCGGGCAGCGAATATGCCTATCCGCGCCAGACCCTCTCTGCAAACGACCCCTACCTGCACGAAGTGCCCAACTACCAGCCTTACGTCTATGGCGAGAAGGAGGGGGGCGGCACCCAGGTGCTGGTGCTGGCCGGGGTGCCCTATACCAAGCTCGACATGCCCGACTTGCCGGAGCTCTCCTCCGGTGCCCGCTCCGAGCATATCCAGCACACCCTCTACAAGGGGATGGTGCTGCCCATGGTGGTGCTGACCGGCCTCTCGGTGCTCATTCGCCGCAACACCAAGAATGGTCGCGATCACCATCACGATGATGGCCATGATCAGGGGAGTGTGCAGATCAAGGATCAGGGCACCACAAAGGGAGGCAAGGATCATGAGTAATCACAAGGCGTATCCCCTCGGCGGCAAGCTGGTCAGCTGGCCTGTGCTGGTGCTGGCCCCCTTTGCCGTGCTGTGCGGCATGTTGATTTTAAAACGCCTCGTCTTCGGGCTGGGTTCGGTCACCGATCTGAATGGCGGTTATCCCTGGGGACTCTGGATCTCGTTCGATCTATTGATCGGTACCGGCTTCGCCTGTGGCGGCTGGGCGCTGGCCTGGGCGGTTTATGTGTTCAACCGGGGCGAGTATCACCCGCTGGTGCGACCGGCCCTGTTGGCGAGCCTGTTTGGCTACTCGCTCGGTGGCCTCTCCATCACCATCGACGTGGGGCGTTACTGGAACCTGCCGTACTTCTACCTGCCCGGTCACTTCAACACCTCCTCGGTGCTGTTCGAGACGGCGGTCTGCATGACCATCTATATCGGGGTGATGGCGCTGGAGTTTGCGCCGGTATTGCTGGAGAAGTTCGGCTGGAAGGCGTCCCTCATTCGCCTCAACAAGATCATGTTCTTCGTGCTGGCGCTGGGGGCCCTGCTGCCCACCATGCACCAATCCTCCATGGGCTCGTTGATGATCGTCGCGGGAGAGAAGATCCATCCGCTCTGGCAAAGCTACGAGTTGCTGCCGGTCTTTTCGCTGCTGACCGCCTTCATCATGGGCTTCTCTATCGTGGTATTTGAGGGCTCTCTGGTGCAGGCGGGACTGGCGGGGCGGGGCCCCAATGAGAAGTCGCTCTTCTACAAGCTGACCCAGGTGATCGATATCTTCCTGATCCTGTTTGTGGCGCTGCGCTTTGCCGAGATCGTCATCCACGACAAGTCGGAGTATCTCTCCGAGTTCAATCGCTTCTCCATCATGTTCTGGAGCGAGATTGCGCTGATGATCTTCCCGCTGCTGGTGTTCCACTGGGACAAGAGCCGCCGGGATTCGCGCATGTTGTTCCTGGGGGCCCTCAGCATGCTGCTGGGCGCCGCCCTCTGGCGGCTGGATTACTCCCTGCTCGCCTTCAACCCCGGCAATGGCTACCACTACTTCCCCTCTGCGGAGGAGGTGCTGATCTCTCTGGGCTTTGTTGCCATCGAGGTGTGTGCCTATTTGCTGTTGATCCGGCTCTTGCCGGTACTGCCATCACTTGAACGTGTTCACCAAGATTATCAGGCCCGAGGGAAAGCCAACGTATGAGCCAACGTATCACCATAGACCCCATCACCCGCATTGAGGGGCACCTGCGTATCGACTGCGAAATCGAAGGCGGCAAAGTGACCAAAGCCTGGTCGTCCGGCACCATGTGGCGCGGGATGGAGGAGATCGTCAAGGGCAACGACCCGCGCGATGCCTGGATGATCGTGCAGCGGATCTGCGGGGTATGTACCTCCATTCACGCCATCGCCTCGGTGCGGGCGGTGGAGAACGCCATCGGTGCCAAGGTGCCGGTCAACGCCCAGTACATCCGCAACCTCATCATCGCGGCCCACAACATCCACGATCACATCGTCCACTTCTACCAGCTCTCCGCGCTGGACTGGGTGGACATCACCGCGGCCCTTGAGGCCAATCCGCAAAAAGCGGCAGACATGCTCAAGGGGGTATCGACCTGGTCCCTCAACAGTGCCGATGAACTGACCAAGGTGCAGGACAAGATCCGCGCCCTGGTGGCGAGCGGCCAGCTTGGCATCTTTGCCAACGGCTACTGGGGTCACAAGGAGATGAAACTGAGCCCGGAGGTGAACCTCATCGCCGTGGCCCACTACCTGCAGGCACTGGAGTGCCAGCGCGATGCCAACCGCATTGTCGCCATCCTCGGTGGCAAGAGCCCGCACATCCAGAATCTGGCGGTGGGCGGCGTGGCCAACCCCATCAATCTGGATGCACCGAGCGTGCTCAACCTGGAACGGCTGCTCTACGTGAAGAGCTTTATCGACCGGCTTGGCGAGTTTATCGAGCAGGTCTACAAGGTGGATGCCGCCATCATCGCCGCCCACTACCCCGAGTGGCTGAACCTGGGGCAGGGGGCCAAACACTACCTGAGCGTGCCGGAGCTCCCCACCGACGCCAACGGCGGCAGCTTCCTGATGCCGGGCGGCTACATCGAGAATGGCAATCTGGCGGGATATCGCCCCATCGAGAGCCATCAGGATAGCTGGCTGATGGAGGGCATCGCCGAGAGCAACAAGCACGCCTGGTACAAGGATGACGCTCCCCTCAAGCCTTGGGAGGGCAAGACCGAGCCCGACTACACCGGCTGGCAGGATGACGGCAAATACTCCTGGGTCAAATCCCCCACCTTCTACGGCAAGGTGGTGGAGGTGGGGCCGCTCGCAGACCTCTTGGTCAAGCTTGCCGCCAAACACCCGGAGACGGTGGCGCACTTCGATCAGCTGAATGGCATCTACAAGGCGCTCACCGGCTCGGCCATCAAGACCGAGCAGCTGCACTCCACCATGGGCCGCATCATCGGCCGTGCGGTGCGTTGCTGTGTGCTGAAAGACACCCTGTCCCATCAGTGGAAGGCGCTGGTGGACAACATCGGCAAGGGGGATACCACCGCCTATATCAAGGCGGAGATCCCGGCGGACAAGGAGTTTCGCGGAGTGGGCTTTGAAGAGGCACCACGCGGCATGCTCTCCCACTGGATCGTCATCAAGGGCGGCAAGATCGAGAACTATCAGGCGGTGGTGCCATCGACCTGGAACTCGGGCCCGCGCAACTTCAACGATGAACCCGGCCCCTACGAGCAATCTCTGGTGGGCACCCCGGTGGCGGATCCCGCCAAACCGCTGGAGGTGGTGCGCACCATCCACTCGTTCGATCCCTGCATGTCCTGTGCGGTGCATGTGGTGGATACCCAGAATGGCGAAACAACTCAGGTGAAGGTGTTGTGATGAACATCCTGATCCTGGGCGTCGGCAACCTGCTCTTGAGCGATGAGGCGGTGGGGGTTCGCATCGTCGAGGGACTGGGGCGGGAATACCGTTTCGCCCCAGGCATCGAGCTGCTCGATGGCGGTACGGCTGGCATGGAGCTGCTGGAGGCGATGGCCAGTCGCGATCACATCATTTTGGCGGATGCGGTGAGTAGCGGTAATCCGCCGGGCACCGTAGTGACTCTGAAAGATGAGGAGATCCCGACCCTGTTTGGCCGCAAGATCTCCCCCCATCAGCTGGGGCTGGCGGATGTGCTCTCGGCGCTGCATATGACGGGGGAGTCGCCCAAGCGGCTCACCCTGATCGGGGTCGAGCCCGAATCCCTCGAACCGCGTATCGGGCTCACCCCTGTGGTGGCGGCCGCAATGGGGGAGGCGACGGATCGGATTTTGACCCTGCTGGCCAGTGTCGGCGCCCCCGCCATCCCGCTCTCTGAGCAGGAGAAAGCTGAACAAGCGCGGGAGGGCCTATGGCGCAGTCCCATTTAAGCGAGGTTGAGAGAGTGCTGGAGAGAGTACCGGAGACGGCGCAGGAATTTGCCGGTTTTGCCAGCGATCCCGCGCCTCTGCTGGTAGCCCAGTACGAGCGGATCGCTCGCGAAGAGATGCAGGCGTTGCCCTTCTATCACGCCACCATGCCCATCGTTGCGGAGTGCGTGCTGTTTGAAGGTCAGTGGCTCGGCTGCGTGCTCACCCCTTGGATGTTGAGCGTGGTGGTGCTGCCGGGGCCGGATCAACTCTGGCCGGTGCGAAGCAGCAGCGATCGGCTCGCCCTGCAGCTCCCCTGCGGCAACATGACCTTTATGGTGGGTGAACTGCCCGAAAGTGGTCAGTTGCTGGCCTGCTCCCTGATGTCGCCGCTCGCTCCCCATCTCGGGGCCGGGGAGGGGCGCGCACTGGTGGGCAGCACCCTCAAGATGCTGCTCTCCTTGCCGGTGCAGCAAGGGGCTGGCGGCGTGGATCTGGGGCGCAGACGGCTATTCGGTGCCCGGCGCGGTCAACCGGCATAGTCGCTAGGTTTCACGCGAAATCAAGTTTAGAATAGGGGGCCATTTTGGCCCCTCACTCCCATGTTCAGACACGCATTCCGCCTCTTTTTTGAGTGATGATCCGTGAGTGGTACAAAACAAGAAGGATCCCCATGACTGTTTCTCGCAATTCCCTTCGCCATTACGCTAGATCCGGCGCTACCGCCCTGTTGACCCTGCTGCTGGGCACTGCCTCTCACGCGGGGCTGGCCGCCGCCCAACCTGTGCCTGCCGAACTCAAGCTCGCCATCGGAGCCGAACCCACCGAAGGGTTTGACCCTCTGCTTGGCTGGAGCCACGGCAGCTACCTGCTGCTGCACAGCCCGCTGCTCAAACAGATTGCTGGCGATAGTGCCGATCTCAGTTGGCAGAATGTGCTCACCCAGGCTGTGACCCCGAACAAGGATGGCAAGGGATGGCTCATTACCCTCAAGCCTGGCCTGAAATTCTCCAACGGCGCGCCGCTCACCGCCGAGGATGTGGCCTTTACCTACAACAGCGCGGCCAAGGGGGGAGGCAAGATCGACATGGGCAACTTTGTCTCGGCCAAGGTGCTCTCGCCCACCGAGGTGGCCATCACCCTGAGTGCCCCCCAGAGTACCTTTGTCAACGTGCTGGGATCTTTGGGGATAGTGTCGAAGCAGGATTACGACGCAAAAGCCTATGCCCAAAAACCGGTCGGTGCCGGCCCTTACCGGCTGGTAAGCTTCCTGCCAGGTCAACAGCTGGTGGTGGAGGCGAACCCCTATTACGCCGGCGGCAACAACGATTTCAAACGGCTGGTCTTTGTCTTTATCGATGAAGAGAGCGCCTATGCCGCCGCCCAGAGTAGCCAGCTCGATGTGGTGCGCATTGCCCCGTCGCTGGCGCCCACCGTGCCTGCTTCCCTCAAGCTGTGGGTGCGGCCGAGTGTGGAGAACCGCGGTATCGTCTTTCCCATTCCGCCTGCGGGCGGCAAGGATGCCAAGGGTTATCCCATCGGCAACGACGTGACCTCGGATGTGGCGGTACGCCGCGCCATCAACTACGCCATCGACCGCAAGCTACTGGCCGATCAGCTACTGGAAGGGCACGCTATCCCCGCCTACAGTGCGGTAGAAGGCTTGCCTTGGCTGAACAAAGCCACCGCCTTCAAGGATGGGGATGTCGCCCACGCCAATGCCCTGCTCGACGAGGCGGGTTGGAAGATGGGCAGTGACGGCATTCGCCACAAGGGCAATCTGCGCGCCGCCTTTACCCTCTGGTACACCAGTGGCGACAGCACCCGCCGGGATTTGGCGGAAGCGGTGCGGGCCATGCTCAAACCCATTGGCCTTGAGGTGAGCCTCAAGTCTGGCAGCTGGGAGCAGGTGGAGCGGGAGATGCACGCCAATCCGGTGCTGATGGGGTGGGGGAGTCTGGATCCCATGGAGCTCTATCACCACTACCAGAGCGGCTCCGGTGGCGTGGAGTTCTACAATCCGGGCTACTACAGCAACCCTGTGGTGGATGGCCACCTCAAGCAGGCGCTGGATGCTCCAAACTGGCAGGCGGCCGTGCCGTTCTGGCAGCAGGTGGAGTGGGATGGCAAGACCGGCGCCGGAGTGCAGGGAGATGCCGCCTGGGCCTGGCTGCTCAATGTGCAGCACATCTATCTCGCCAACCGTTGCATCGATCTTGGCAAGGGGGCGCCGGAAATCCACGGTAGCTGGTCCCTGCTCAACAACCTGCAGGATTGGCGGTGGACGTGCCGTTAAGTTCGCCTTTGAGTCATTCAGGTTATCTGTTGCTAAAAGCCCTGCTGCGTCTGGCAGGGCTGCTCTGTCTGGTCTCGGTCGCCACCTTTGTGCTGCTGAGTTACTCCCCCATCGACCCCATCAAGGCCTATATCGGCAACGATCTGCTCCATGTGCCACCGGAACAGTACGCCCGCATCGCCGCCCGCTGGGGGCTGGATCAACCGCTCTGGCTGCGTTACTGGCACTGGTTTAGCCAGGTGCTGCAGGGGGATCTTGGCTACTCCATGCTCTATAACGCACCGGTGGGTGAGGTAATAGGCCAGCGTTTTGCAGCCTCCTTCCTGCTGCTGACGGGGGCATGGCTGCTCTCCGGCTTTTTCGGCATTCTGCTTGGCCTCTGCGCCGGTCGCTATCTCAATCGTTGGCCCGATCGCCTGATTTGCCGTTTTGCCTATCTGCTCGCCTCCCTGCCCACCTTCTGGGTCGGCCTCTTGCTGCTCGCCCTGTTTGCGGTGCATTGGCCACTACTGCCAGTCTGCTGCGCCTGGATGCCGGGCCTCTCCGCCGATGAGGCAGATTGGGCTATGCGAGCGCGCCATCTGTTGCTGCCGGTGACCACGCTCGCCCTGCTCGGGCTGGGCAACATTGCCCTGCATACCCGGGGGCGGGTGGCCGAGGTGCTGGAGAGCGACTTTATCCGCTACGCCCGCGCTCAGGGGGATGGCGGCTGGCCCATGCTGCGTTTTCACGTGCTGCGCCACGCCCTGACCCCGGCGCTCTGCCTGCAGTTTGCCTCCCTTGGTGAGCTGATTGGCGGATCGCTCTTGGCCGAAAAGGTCTTCTCCTACCCGGGGCTCGGCCAGGCCACCGTGGATGCGGGGCTCAGGGGCGATATTCCCCTGCTGATGGGAATCGTGCTCTTTTGCACCCTGCTGGTCTTTATTGGCAACACGGTGGCCAGTTTGCTGCTGGCCCGCATCAATCGGGGTTGGGAGGGCGAGCATGCTGTTTAATCCGTTTCCCTCCATACTGCGGCTGGGTTTTGCCCTGATCGGATTGGCACTGCTGGCCACTTACGGCTGGAGCCTCTCTCATCAGGATGTGCCGATGGATCTGCTGGCGCGCCAGCAACCTCCCTCGCTGACCCACTGGTTCGGTACCGATCAGATGGGGCGGGATCTCTGGTTGCGGGCTTTTCAGGGCACCCTCACCAGTCTGGAGCTTGGCATCAGCACGGCTCTCTGCAGTGGCCTGCTGGCCATGGTGGCGGCCAGCGTGTCGCTCATTCACCCCAGATGTGATGCGGCGGTGCGAATGGTGATCGACGCCATGCTGGCGCTGCCCCATATGCTGCTGCTGATTTTGATCTGCTTTACCGTGGGGGGCGGCATGCGCGGGGTGATCCTCGCGGTGGCGCTCACCCACTGGCCCAAGCTGGCGCTCATTCTCTGCGCCGAGGCGCGGCGGATCGCCTGCAGCGACTACGTGGTGCTGGCCCGCTGTCAGGGGATGGGTGCGCTGCGTCGCTGGCGCATCCACCTGCTGCCGGGGCTGTTGCCCCAGTGGTTTATCGGCACCTTGCTGATGTTTCCCCATGCGGTACTACACAGCGCGGCCTTGAGCTTTCTCGGCTTTGGTCTGGCGGCCCACGAGGCCTCGCTGGGCCTGCTGCTGGCCGATGCCCTGCGTTATCTGGCCGGTGGCGGTTGGTGGCTGGCCCTCTTCCCGGGACTGATGCTGTTGCTGCTGGTTCTGCTGTTTGATCAGGCTACCCGCGCTCTGCAACAGCTGCTGTGGCACAGGAGTGAACCATGCTGAGTTTTGATCAGGTGACCATAGAGGCGGCCCACTACTCCTGGCTGGGACGGCGCAGCTGGCAGCCTTTGCTGACCGATATCAGCCTGCAACTGGCGACTGGGGAGATAGTGGCGCTGGTGGGGGGGAGCGGCGAGGGCAAGAGCCTGCTGCTGCAAAGCGCCCTGACCCTGCTGCCGGACAATCTGCGAATGCGCGGCAGCATCTCCCTCGATGGCACGCCACTGTGCGATGCCAGCCGGGCCAGCCTGCGCGGCCACACCCTCTGCTATGTGCCGCAGGGGGTAAGCGCCCTCAATCCGCTGCTGACGGTGGAGCGCCAGCTTGGCCGCGCGGCGCGCCTCTGCGGTCAGAGCGGTTCTCGCGAGCGGCTCGGCGAGCAGTTGCTGCGCTACCAGCTGCCCGCGACCACCCTGGACAGATTCCCGCGCCAGCTCTCCGGTGGCATGGCCAAGCGCATTCTGGCCTGCACTGCGGCCCTTGGTGGTGCCCGCTACATTCTGGCGGACGAGATCACCGCCTGGCTCGACGAGGGGCTGGCCTGCCAGCTGCTCAGCCAGTTGCGTGAATTGGCCAATCAGGGCAGCGGCATCCTCTGGGTGACCCACGATCTGGCGCTGGCGGCCCGCTTTGCCGATCGCATAGTCGCGCTCCATAAGGGCCAAGTGAGCGATACCCTGAGCAGCCACCATCTGCGGCAAGGGCAGGGGAGCGAGATGCTCCGTGCCCACTGGCAGGCGCTGCCGGAATTCAATGCGCTTTTCTCTGTGCCGGAGGTTTCCTGATGTTGGAAGTACGAAATCTCACTATCGCCCAGGGGGAACGTCCCCTCTGGCAGGGGTTATCGCTGACGGTGAAAGCGGGCGAGCGGCTCGGCATCTCCGCACCGAGCGGTTATGGCAAAACCACGCTGGGGCGAGTATTGGCGGGTTGGCAACCGGTTCGGGGAAGCGGGGAAATGCGGCTGGATGGGCAGCCGGTGCCTGAACAGGTAAAAGGTTATAACCCCATCCAGCTGGTGCCCCAGCACCCGGAGCTCACCTTCAATCCCTATCGCACCACCGGGCAGGCGCTCTGGGATGTATGGCGCCCCGATGACGCCATGCTGGCCCGCTTTATGGTCAAACCTGAGTGGCTTGGTCGCAAACCCGGTCAGCTATCCGGTGGCGAGCTGGCCCGCATCGCGCTGCTGCGCGCCCTCGATCCCCGCACCCGACTGCTGATTGCCGACGAGGTGACCGCCCAGCTGGATCCGCAAATTCAGCGTCATATCTGGCAGGAGTTGATGGTTGAGTGCGAGCTGCGCGGGCTTGGCATGGTGATCTTCAGTCACCAGCAGGCGCTACTGCGCCAGATCTGCCATCGGGTGCTGCGCTTTGGGGAGGTGCAGCCCGTGACTGGTGTATTGGCTGAAAATGCGGCCTGAGGGTTAGTTCCCCCTCATCCCCAGCCCTTCTCCCGCAAGGGGAGAAGGGAGCAGACGGTTACTCTTCCCATGCTTGGGGGCTCAAGCTGGTTGTTATGCTCGCAGTGCGCGTACTTCGAACTTATTGCCAGCATCCACAAACCGGTTCCCTCTCCCTGGGGAGAGGGCCAGGGTTAGGGGGCGCGAGTATAAAACGCTGGCCATTCTGTACAGAGAGAATCGTTGGCAAAACGCGCAGATAGCAGATAAAAGAGAGGGAGGCATCAGCCTCCCTCTCTTGTTTTCTACCCTTATCAGCGGCGTTTAACTGGTTCAGGCACTGGCCAGCCAGTTCAGCCAGGCATCCATCCCTTCGCCGGTGGTGGCGCTGACCTGGATCACCTGGATATAGGGGTTGACCCGTTTGGCGTTCTCGATGCAGCGTGCCACGTCAAAGCTGACGTAGGGCAGCAGATCGATCTTGTTGATCACCATCAGCTGGGCGGCGGCGAACATGTCCGGGTATTTCAGCGGCTTCTCTTCCCCCTCGGTGACGGAGAGGATCGCCACCTTGTACTTCTCGCCGAGATCGAAGCTGGCGGGGCAGACCAGATTGCCCACGTTCTCGATAAAGAGGATGCCCCCTTCATTGGCGGGCAGCTGGTGACAGGCGTCGTGAACCATCTTGGCATCCAGATGGCAGCCCTTGCCGGTGTTGATCTGCACGGCAGGGACGCCGGTGGCACGGATGCGATCCGCATCGGCGCTGGTCTGCTGATCCCCTTCAATCACGGCGCAGGGGCGTTTGTCGGCCAGCTGGCGCAGGGTTTCGCACAGCAGGGTGGTCTTGCCTGAACCCGGGCTCGACACCAGATTGAGCACCAGCTGGGCCGCCTCGTCGAAGTGTTCGCGGTTATGGGCCGCCAAGGCATTGTTCTTGGCCAGCACATCCATCTCGATGGCGATCAGCTGACGCTGCCCCATGCCGGGCACCGACAACCCCGCTTCCCCTTTGCCATAGTGCAGATCACCCTGCTGGTGGTCATGGCTGTGATCATGGGGATGCGCGTGGGAATGGCCGTGGTCATGAGAGTGCGTATGATCATGATGATGGTCGTGGGGGTGATCATGGTGGTGCTCATGCAGCTGATCATGCCCCTCATGGCTTATGGGAGCCCGTACCCCGTGGTAGTGGTGATGGACATCTCCCTGATGGTGGTAGTGGTGGTGAATGATCAGGGTGCGTGGTGCGCTCTGCTCGTGGTCATGATGGTGATGGGCGTCATGAGCATGATGATGGTCGTGCTCATGACCATGTTCATGGTGATGTTCATGCTCGTGATGATGCTCATGATCGTGCTCATGGCCGGCGATCCGCGCCTGGCCGCATCCGCATACGCTACACATATCAACTTACCTCGATGTCGGTGATGCGCAGGCTATCACCCTGCGCGACTCGTAATTTGTATCCGCCACACTCGGGACAGGCCTGCCCGCGCTCGGTGAGGGTGACCGTCTGGTTGCAGTCGTAACACCAGGCCTCTGCCGCCTGGTGCTGAAAGTGCAGCTGGGCCCCCTCGACGGCGGTGCCCTTGGCGGCCGCCTCGAAACAGAAGGCAATGGTGTCCGGGTCGACGCAGGAGAAGCTGCCGACCTCGAGCCAGAGGGCTGTCACCCTGGTAAAGCCCCGCTGGGTGGCCTGTTCAGCCGCCAGATCGATGGCGGCCATGGCCAGAGACATTTCGTGCATGGTGGCTCCTTAACCGATATGGAGAGGAGCAGTGACTCCTCCCTGTAATTGACGGAACGGCATGGCCGCTCAACAGATCCGCGGCAGCAGCTCCCCTTGCGGTAGCTCCAGATAGCGGCGGCTGCCCCAGGGGTTGTTGAGGATCACCTTGTGGCGATCGCTTGCCTGCACCACGCCGATCTGGCTGGCGGCGGAGTTGAATTGCCGCAAGATGCCCAGCGCGTCCTGCGCCTGTTCGGCAGGCAGGGCCAGCACCATGGTCCCCTCGTTGGCGAGATCATGGGGCTCGAAACCGTAGAGTTCGCACAGGCCGCGCACCGGATCGCACACCGGAATGGCGGACTCCTCCAGCTCGATGGCCACCAGGGAGGCGCTGCTCCATTCATTCAGCACGGCGGCAAGGCCACCGCGGGTGGCGTCGCGCAGGGCGTGAGGGGTAATGCCCGCTTTTAGCAGCGCTTCTACTAGCGGCCAGAGGGTGGTGCAATCGCTCTTGAGATCAGATCCCAGTTGCAGGGCGTCACGGGCCATCAGGATGCAGGCGCCGTGGCTGCCGATATCCCGCGACACCAGAATGGCGTCACCGGCCTTGAGGTTGCGTACCGAGATGCCCCGGCTCTGCTCAGGCAGCGGGAAGGTGCCGACCCCGCTGGTGTTGATAAAGATCTTGTCGGCGGCCCCCTTGGGCACCACCTTGGTGTCGCCGCAGACGATGCGGGCGCCGCTCTTGGCAAGCTCTGTTGCCATCGACTCGACGATGCGGGCGAGATCGGCGTAGGGGAAGCCCTCCTCGATAATAAAGCTGCAGCTCAGATACTCGGGTTTGGCCCCCATCATGGCGAGATCGTTGACCGTGCCGGCGATAGCCAGCTTGCCGATATCACCCCCCTCGAAGAAGAGCGGCGAGACGGTAAAGCTGTCGGTGGTAAAGGCAACGGGGCCCTCTATCGGCAGCAGGGCGGCATCTTCACCGCGCAGCAGGATCTCGTTGCCAAAGTGGCGAAAGAAGAGCTGGTTGATCAGCTGATTCATCTCGACGCCGCCGCCGCCGTGGCTTAACTGAATTTCTCTCATTGGATCCCCATATATCGGTAGTAGGCATTGCAGGCCCCTTCGGAGCTGACCATGCAGCTGCCCATGGGCTGGGTCGGGGTGCAGCCCCGGCCAAAGACTTTGCACTGGTTCGGCTTGGCCAGGCCGCGCAGGATATCGGCGCACTGGCACGCCTTGTGGTCATCGATGGGAGTCTGATTGAGCGCGAAGTGGCGCTCCGCATCGCGCTTGGCAAACGCATCGCGCAGGCGCAGGGCGGAGGCGTTGATATCCCCCAGACCTCGCCAGCGAAAGTGCTCGCGGGTCTCGAAAAAGCGCTCGACCAGCCGCTGGGCGGCTTTATTACCGCTGGCGGTGACGGCGCGGCTGTATTGCACCTCCAGCGCGTAGCGACCCTCCACCTTCTGGCGCACCATCATCAAGAGTGCCTCCATCACATCCACCGGCTCGAAGCCGCTCACCACTACCGGCACCTGATAGCGATCGACAATGGGCAGGTAGATATCGGCGCCGGTGATGACGCTGACGTGGGAGGGGCCGATAAAGGCGTTCACCTTGGCAACGCCGTCGGCCATCACCGCATGAATGGCGGGGGGAACCAGCACATGGTTGATATGAAACAGCAGGTTCTCAATCCCCTCAGCTTCCGCAGCAGCCAAGAGTGCCGCTGTCATTGGGGTAGAGGTCTCGAAACCGATGGCGAAGAAGACCACGGTTTTCTCCGGATTCTCTTTGGCGATGCGCAAGGCGTCGAGGGGGTCATAGACCGGGCGAATATCGCTCCCCTTGGCCCGCTGCTGGGCCAGCGTGCCTTTGGATCCCGGCACCCGGATCATGTCCCCCAACGTCACCAGAATGACGTTGGGCTGGCTCGCCAGCTCGATGGCCTGATCGATGCGCTCTTTTGGCATGATGCAAACCGGGCAGCCGGGGCCGTGGACAAACTCGATGCTGGCCGGCAGCAGCTGGTGCAGGCCGTACTTCATGATGGTGTGGGTATGGCCGCCACACACCTCCATCACCCGCAGCGGTTCGGGCAGATCTTTGGCCAGTTCGGTGATCTGGGCGGCGAGGGCGCGGATCACCTCGGGCTGGCGAAAGCCCTGAAACAGATCATTCAAGGTCAACATGGCAAGATATCCTGTTTGGGCATCAGGGCCACCATCTGGCGGAAGCTCTCGAGGCTGGCCTGCGCCTCCTCTTCGTCAATCTTGCTCATCACAAAGCCGATATGGAGCAGCACATAGTCGCCCACCTGGAGGGGCTCTTCGAGCAGCATGCAGCTGACGCGTCGCTGCACCCCCAGGGTATCGACGGTGACGCAGTTATCTTCGGGGTGCAGCTGCACCACCTGAGAGGGAATGGATAGACACATGAATTTCAGGACTCCGACAAGGTGGCACAACCGGTTGTGACAGGCTGATGCGTGGCAAGATGGTGGATGGCAAACCAGAGCTGACCGGCGGCGATGCCACCGTCATTGAGCGGCAGGGTTTCGCTGGTCAATACCTGCCGACCGGCCGCTTCGAGAGCGGGAACAAGCTGGTCCATCAGCACCCGGTTTTGAAAGACGCCGCCCCCCAGCGCCACCGGATAGCCGGGGAAACGCTCGGCCAGGGCGATGACCAGATTGCTGATGGTGCGGATAAAACCGGCGGCCAGGCTGGCGGTGGAGGTGCCTTTGCGCTGCTCGCTGACAAGGGTATTGAGCAGCGCGGCCCACTGGATCTGCAGCGGCCCTTCCGCTGATTGGCTGAGATCAAAGGCGAGGGGGAAGGGCTGTTCATCGGGGGCTAGCCGCGAGGCAGCCGCCTCCAGCAATAGCCCCGCTTCGCCCTCGTAATCGGGGGTGTCGATCACTCCCAAGATCGCTGCCACCGCATCGAACAGCCGACCGATGGAGCTGGTGTAGGGGGCGTTGCGACCCAGCTGCCAGAGCTGGTGCAGGTTGCTGATCCGCTTAAGTGGCAGTTGCTTGATCGCCGGAATATCGAGGGTGCTGATCTGCTCAGGGCTGTGCGATTCAAACAGCAGCCCCAGTAGCTGACGTACCGGCTCGCGGATGGCCGCTTCGCCGCCGATCAGCTTGAAGGGTTTTAGGTGGGCAACCCGCTCGAAGCCCTGAACGTCTGCGATCAGCAGCTCGCCGCCCCAGAGGGTGCCGTCATCGCCAAGGCCGGTGCCGTCAAAGGCAACCCCCAGCACCGGGCCCGTGATGTTGTGCTCGGCCATCACCCCCAGCAGGTGGGCGTGATGGTGCTGCACCTCGAGATGGGTTGCGCCCTGATCCTGGCAATAGCGTTTGGCCCACTGATGGCTGAGATAGCCCGAGTGGCGATCCGAGACCAGAACTTCGGGTTTGAGATCGTAGAGATCGCGAAAGGTCGCCAGGGTCTGCTCGAAGTGCTCCTGCATTGGCAGGCTGTGCAGATCGCCGATATAGGGGCTGTAGATGCGCTGGCGGCTGAAGGCGAGCGCCAGCTGGTTCTTCTGTTGCGCCCCGACAGCCAAGAGCGGCGCCTTGACCGCCTCTTGCAGGCTGGGAGTGCAGGGGGCATAGCCCCGGGCCAGCCGCAAAGTCTGGCGTCGCCCACCGACCCACTGCACCAGACTGTCGTCGCACGGGTGCTGGATTGGGCGGTTGTGATCCAGGATGCCGTCAATCTCGCTGCCGAGTTCCCTGACCACCGCCTCGCACTCGATGAGGATTGGGCTGCCGCGACCATTGGCGCTGGTGGCCACCAGCGGCATGGCGCAGGCATCCAACAGTAGCTGATGGAGCGGGGTGTAGGGGAGCATGATGCCAAGGTAGGGGATGCCGGGGGCGATCCCCTCGGCCAGCGGCGCGGTTGTCAGTTGGGATTCTGAGAGCCGATCATCGTTTTTGCGCTTGCGCAGCAAAGTGATGGGTCTGGCCTGAGAGGTGAGCTGCTTCCACTCGTCTTCGCTGCCGGTGACATGCAATTTGGCCTCGGCAAGGGAGCCCATCATCACCGCCAGCGGCTTGCGCGCGCGCCGCTTGAGCATTCTCAATCTGGCAACACTCTGTTCATTGCGGGCATCACACATCAGGTGATAACCCCCTATCCCCTTGACCGCGATAAGCTTGCCCGCTTGCAGGGCGCGGGCAGCTGCTTGCAAGGCATCCTCGCGCTCGGCCAAGGCATCGCCACGGCCATTTCGCCAGCTGAGATGGGGCCCGCACTCGGGGCAGCTCACCGGCTGGGCGTGGTAGCGTCTGTTCAGCGGGTTTTCATAGGCCGCCGCACAGCGCCGGCACATGGCAAAGCCCGCCATGGCGGTATGGGGGCGGTCGTAGGGGAGGCGGCGGATAATGGTGTAGCGCGGGCCGCAGTGGGTGCAGTTGGTAAAAGGGTAGCGATGGTGGCGATCGTTGGGGCTGGCCACATCCCGGGCGCATGCCTCGCACATTCCCTGATCCGGCGAGATGGCGACCGTGGCCGCGCTCTGCTGCTGGCTCGCTTTAATTCGAAACTGGCCATGAAATTGGCCATCGAAGTCGGGATCATGAGCGAAGGGCAGTTCCCGCTCGCTGAAATGATCGATGCGGCTAAGTGGCGGCGCCAGTTCCCGCAGTTCGCGGGCAAAGCTGGCCAGCTGCTCAGGCGATCCTTCGGCACCGATGGTGACGCCGTTGGCATCGTTCAACACATAACCGGCAAGGCCGTGGCGCAGCGCCAGCCCATAGACGAAGGGGCGAAAGCCGACCCCCTGAACTATGCCGTCGATATGAAATTCGCGGCGCAGCCGGTTGGCCACCGGATTGGCAGAGCCAGAGGGGGCGATGGTGGCGCTCATGCCGGCTCCATCTCATCTTGAGTCTGCGGCAGACGCAGCACTCGGCGCTCGTTCTCCTCGCGCCGCACCCAGCCATCCATCTCCATGCGCAGGCAGAACGGAATGGCGTATTTACGCGACAAGCCGGTGATCTCCTTGAGGGATGCCATGTCGATCAGATCTCCCACCTGCTGGCCCGCCAGCACTTCGGCGACCATCTGGTTGTAAAGCTCGGCGTCGTAGTAGATGGGGCCATCGAGCTGCACCAGATACTTGAGTCGCGCCAGGTTGCGCAGCTGCTTTTGCAACGCGCCTTTTTGTTGCAAGCCCTGCTGCAGGGCTGCGGGCAGCTTGCGGGTGATAAAGGGATCCAGCTCCACGCCGCCGGGGCCCAGTTTACCGGGCTCGTAACCCTCCTTGCCTTGATCTCGCACCACCTTGAGCACCAGCTGCGCCTCTTCCCCCAGATCATCTTCCGACTCGCCGCTGCCCGGCTGCCACTTGTCATGGTGCAGGCGAACAAGCTGCTCGCTCTTGAGCTGCTGGAGCAGGGCCTGAATGACCGGCAGGGAGATGCCAAAGCGGGTCGCCAGCTCTGCGGCGCTGAGCGGTTCGCTGGCCAGCGTGGCGAGCAGCTGGTCGCGGCTTTGGGCCAGCCAGCAGTTATCCAGCAGCCACTCACCGAGGGGGGTAACCTGCTCTGGCCGCTGGTTAAAGCGGCTGGCCAGCACATAGCCATTGAGGCCAAGCTGCAGGGTGGCTGGGTTGTAGTGCTCGAGCTCATCAGGCAGCTCACCGAGCAGGGTGTGCAGCGCCTTGCGTCTGGCGGGGTGGATGTCGCCGCACCAGACGATGCGGGCGCCGTGCAGCAGTTCGCTGCTGCCGTGGCGAATGATGGCGAGCGGCTGGCCAAAGAAACAGGGGATGGGGCTGGTAAAGATCAGCCGCGCCAGCCGGGTATCCTTGATGGGCAGCTCTTTTATCGGCACACAACGGGCTCGGCCATGCCAGCTGCCAAGGGCCACTTCGACCTCCTTGTTGTGCAGAGAGGGGCGCAGTGTCTTGTTACTCAGGCTCTCGGCGTTGAGTCGCACGATAAGGTGGGTTGCCGCCTCGCACTGGCCGACAGTGCTGGTAAGACAGTGACCACGTGCCACCTCCTTGTGGGGCACTTTTTTCAGGCCCACCGCCACCCGGCAGACGGCGCCAATCTCGTCGACGCTCTGGTGATAGGCCTGCAGGGAGCGCACCTGCACCTCCCGATCGGCAGGGTAGAGGCGCAGCTTGTCCCCCACCTTGAGGCTGCCCTGCTGCAAGGTGCCGGTAAGGACTGTGCCGGTACCGTTGGCGGTAAAGACCCTGTCCACATACAGTCGCGGGGCACCCTGCTCGCGGGCAGCGTGTGAGGCTGGCAGTTCGGCAAGCTGGCGCACGATGGCGGTGTGCAGGGCAGCCATATTAGCGCCGGTTTTGGCGCTGACGCTGACGATATCGGGCACCATGCCGCTCTCGTCCATCACCCGCTCCAGCAGACTCTCTTCCAACAGCAAAAGCTCGTCAGGGGAGACCAGATCGCACTTGTTGATGCAGACCAAGAGGCGCGGCACCCCCATCGCCTTGAGCAGGCGCAGGTGATCGCCGGTCATCGGCATCCACCCCTCGTCGGCGGCAATCACCAGCAGCACCAGATCCAGACTCCAGAGCCCTGCCACCATGTTGCGGATATAGCGCTCGTGGCCGGGCACGTCGATGACGCCTATGGTGTTGCCCTGACCGTCGTCAAAGTGGGCAAAGCCGAGATCCTGGGTCATGCCGATGGCCTGCTCGTGGGCGCGGGCCGTGGTGATGCCGGTGAGGGCCTTGATCAGCAGGGTCTTGCCGTGATCCACGTGGCCGGCAAGACCGATAACGGCGCGATAGGGGGTCATGGAATCAGGGCTCCTCGGTTGCATTTGTTGCATTGAACGGGGCGGGCAGCAGCAATTCCCTGAGTTGGGCGATCAGCAGTTCCATCTCGGTCGGCAGCAGGGTCGCCATATTGAGCAGCACCTTCTGCTGGCGCACGGTGGCGATGACCGGCACCGGCAGTTCGCGCAAATCATCGAGCAGCTGCTGGGCCGGACGCGGGTCGGTGCACTCCAGCGCGGGCGCCGGATAGAACTCGTCCGGCAGGGTGCCGCCGCCCACCACCAGTTGGGCGGGGACCGGCACAAAGCAGCCGGGCAGGGCTTCCATCAGCAGGGAGGCTCTCGTTTGCATGGCGGCCGGGTTACTCAGGGTGCGCTGGGCGATACCCTCGCCGATGGGGGACTTGTTGAGCTTGTGGATGAGCAGGCGTTCGAGCAGGGAGTAGACGATGCGGCTCGGGCGGAAGGTGCGCATCATGGGGTGCTTTTCCAGCCGCTTGATAAGGTCGCTGCGGCCACTGATGATGCCCGATTGCGGCCCCCCCAAGAGCTTGTCGCCTGAGTAGCAGACCAGATCCGCCCCCGCCTTGATGTACTGGCGCACCGAGGTTTCGTCCGGCGCAAACTCCTCGGTGGTCAAGCCTGAGCCCTGATCCACCGCCAGCACCACGTGTTCGGGCAGGGCGCGGGCCACCTCGCCAATATCGGGGGATTCGGTAAAGCCGCGAATGGCGAAATTGGACTTGTGCACCATCAGTACCAGCGCGGTCTGATCGGTGATGGCATCGAGGTAATCTTTGGCGGTAGTGATATTGGTGGTGCCCACCTCCACCAGTTTGGCGCCGGAGAGCGCCAGAATGTCGGGAATGCGAAAGCCGCCGCCAATCTGGATCTGCTCACCGCGCGAGACGATCACCTCGCGCCCCTTGGCCACCTCCTGCAGCAGCAAGAAGAGGGAGGCGGCGTTGTTGTTGACCACCAGTGAATCTTCGGCCTGGGTGAGGCAACGGAGCAGGGGTGCGATCAGCCCCTTGCGCCCGCCGCGCTTGCCGGTGGCGAGATCCAGCTCCAGATTGTTGTAGCCGGTGTTGAGGTCGCGCACCTCGTCCCACAGTTCGCTACAGAGCGGCGAACGCCCCAGATTGGTATGCACCAGGGTGCCGGTGGCGTTGATCACCCGGGTCTGACGCTGGCGCAACTGCTGTTGGCAGCGTTTGGCAATCAGCGCCTCGATCTGCTCGGGGGCGACGCCATGCTGGCGAAAATCTTCGCTCTGGCGCAGCTCGCTCAGGGTGTCGCGCACCGCCTGAGTTACCAGCGGGCGGCTTAGCGCCTCGATAAACCCGGCGAGAAAAGGTTGTTGCAGCAGCTGTTCCACTTGCGGCAGACGGCGCGTTTGTTGCTGGCCGGGCTGTTGCTGAGAATCTGGCTGTGAATCGTCGGCAGCCGTACCTGATGCGGGCTGGCGATGGGGGATGGCTGGCGCGTGAGACGAGTTCGGCATGGGATTACCAGTGCAGTGCGTGGGTTCGGGATGCGCACCGGTTTGCCGATAGAGAGGCCGAGCTGACGGGTTATGGCAGTGCTGACGATTTGCGGATGAGTGCAAACTGGGTGCATCAATGAGCGGGTATAAATTAATGCTGCATCAATGCTGATTAATTAATTTTTGGTCAGCGAGATAACCTGAGTTCGGATTATATTGGCAAGCGGCAAGCACCTTTACTAAGGTATTATTTCAAACGTATTGAACAAACAATGGAAATAACATTCAGGCTGATAAATACAGCGAGAGAGTATTTGTTCAATAGATAAATTTGGCGGAAGAGGCAGGAATCGAACCTGCCAAAGCCTTCTCGGCTCACATCGGTTTTGAAGACCGAGGAGGCCACCAGACCCCATCAACTTCCGTAACGGTCGCCATTTTGTGGCAAATTTCTGTGACTGGCAACGCTTTTTTTGTCATAAAAAATCGAGAGTTAGCGATTTTTTGAAAAAATCAAAGAACCTTGTTTTATATCAAGTTCAGCACAATTAGCCCGATGTTTTTAATTTAACATCGGGCCTCGATCACATTGCCGGAACCGTTGGTCAATAACGGTCGTTAACAACTCGATAAATAATCACCGCTTGGCGTTGGCAATATTCCACTGATCCAGTTTATCTATTAACAGACCGGGATCCTTGGCGGCATCAAGATGCTGATAAAGATAATCCATCGCCTCGCTCACCATCTCGGTCATCGGGAAGGAGAACGCTACGATGGCCGGTTGTACCCCGACAAAGATCACCTCTGGGACAAAGGTCTTGAGCTCGTCGATCAGGAAATTGAGCGGCATATTGTGGGTCGAGAAGATAAACATCTCGGCGATGGTCTCGGGGGGGATCACCTGCAGGGTACCCGCCTTCTCGCCGATCTCGGCGGCATCCACCAGCACCACTCGCTCCGGTTGCAGCTCCCGCACCTTGTAGACCTCATTTTCCGGCGCGATGCCGCCGTCGATATGGATCCAGCCGGGCAGGGGGGCGGCCTGCAGCTTGTCGGCGAGATAGGGGCCGGCACCGTCGTCCCCCATCATGGCATTGCCCACGGTCAACACGAGATTGCAGCCCATCAGCGGCTCCTTACCATCAGGTACATATGGGGGTCGTTAAAGAGGGCGGTCAGCTGATCCATAAAGGTGTTGGTCCAGCCCAGCTCCTGCTCATCGAGCAGATTGTCGGCTTTGCGCAGCCGGTCGAAGGCGCAGGCCAGCATATGGCAGTGCTCGCGATAGATGGTGATCTCGCCAAAGGTGAGAAATCCCTCCATCTTGCGGCGCGCTTCGCTGCCCTCTGACAGCTTGGCCACCCAGTCGCGATAACCGATCAGCGAGCAGACCAGGTCTGCTCGCAGGCAATCGACGATGCCGAGGTGATGGCCGATGGCGAGGCTGTAGTACATCACCTCCTTTGCCTCTTCCGGCACGTCGAACTGCTCGTCAACGAACTTGCGCGAGAGGCGGTAGAAAAAAACCTCGTCAGCCATGTACCGCCTCTCCCTTGCCGGCCGCCCGGTTGAGGCAGGCATTTGCGAGGTTGTTGACGATCTCCGAGAGGCGGGGATCGTCGTGCTGATCGAGGTAGCTCTGGATGCGCAGATCCACATCCTGCTGGGTCGCCCCTTCGAGCAGGGCCATGAACTCGTCGGCGATGATCCGCCCCTGACGATAACCGGCCATGCGGCGCGCTTCGCGCTCGATCATCACCCGAATTTCATTGGGGATGCCGGTGTGGCGCAGCTCGACCCGCTCACCCGGTTGCACCTCGTGGCTGGTGGCTTTGAGTTTCTGCTCAAGCAGGCCGAGCGCCACGGCAAAGCCGTAGATGGTGGCCGCCGGTGTCGGAGGGCAGCCCGGGATATAGACATCCACTGGCACGATTTTGTCGGTGCCGCCCCAGACGCAGTAGAGGTCGTGGAAGATGCCGCCGTCACAGCCGCAGGCGCCGTAGGCGATGCAGATCTTGGGATCGGGCGCCGCCTCGTAGGCGCGCAGGGCCGGAACCCGCATCGCCCGGGTCACCGCGCCGGTAAAGAGCAGGATGTCGGCGTGACGGGGGGAGGCGACCACCTTGATGCCGAAACGCTCGGCATCGAACAGCGGGGTGATGGTGGCGAAGATCTCGATTTCGCAGGCGTTGCAGCCGCCGCAATCGACCCGGTAGACATAGGCCGAGCGGCGAATGTCCTTGAGCAGGGTCTTCTTGAGTTTGGTGATCTCGGGATCCTGTGCCAGCGGCACGGCGCGGGTATGGGCATGGCCGACAACCGGTTCTATGCCTTTGATCTTGCTCATCACATCCACTCCTGTTGTGCGGCCATCGGTGTGGCTACCGGTGCGATCAGGGCCGAGTCAGGCTGGCTCAGCATGCTCTGTTTTCGTTTGCAGTCGGGGCAGTGGTGCAGTCGCTCCGGGGTGGTCAGCGGCGTGCCCGCCTGCTTGAGGGTGTCCTCCACCAGTGCCACCAGCTTGCTCGGGGCAAAGTAGGTGCCGCACAGGGTGCAGGGGGCCAGCGCGAAGCGGGCCTCCTCATAGAGATCCGCCTTGTTGGTCACCGCCAGCTCAAACTCGGGTGAGAGCGCGATGGCGCGGGTCGGGCAGACCTCCTCGCAGCGGCCGCAGAAGATGCAGCGCGCCATGGAGATCTCCCAGCGCCGTTCGCCGGTCTCCATGTCCACTTCCATCACCAGCGCATTGGCCGGGCAGGCCTTGGTGCAGGCGGCGCAGGCGATGCACTGATCCGCCTGATATTTGGGTTTGCCGCGAAAATCCCGGTTCACATCAATAGGGGCGAAGGGGTACTTGGCGGTCGGGGTGCCAGCCTTGAGGATGGTCTTGAACAGCTTGATCATGATGACCCCTTATTTCAGCGGAGAGTTTTTGCGATCGATGCCGTAGCGCTCGATCTCCTTGTAGGAGACCACGGTGGATTTGCCCTTCTTGGGGTCGACCAGGGTGACCCGGTCGGTACAGGAGTAGCAGGGATCCAGACTGCCGATGATGAGCGGCGCATCCGCCACGGTATTGCCACGCAGCATGTAGCGCAGAGCTGGCCAGTTGGCGTAGGTGGCGGCGCGGCAGCGCCAGCGGAACAGCTTCTGGTTGTCTCCTGTCATGCTCCAGTGGACGTTCTCGCCGCGGGGCGCCTCGGTAAAGCCCAGCGCAAACTTGCCCGGCTGGTAGGTGAACCCTTCGGTCAGCAGTGGCCCTTCCGGCAGGTGCTCAAGGCCGAACTCAATCATGTCGAGGGAGTCGTAGAGCTCGTGGATCCGCACCAGCACCCGGGATTGTACATCGCAACCCGCCTTGGTCTGGATCTCCATCGGCAGCTCGCGGTAACCGGCAAAGTCGTGGACCCGGCGCACGTCGCGCTTGAAGCCGCTCGCCCGCACCATGGGGCCGACGCAGCTGAAATCGCGGGCAATTTGCGGGTCGAGCTTGCCGATACCGATCAGGCGGGAAGAGATGTTGGCGGTATCAAGCAGCATGGCCACCAGGGGTTTGAGCTCATCACGCAGCTCGCGCACCAGCTGGGCACCCTTGATGCGATCTTCCTTAAAGATGTCGCGGCGCACCCCGCCAATCAGGTTGAGGCCATAGGTCTTGCGGGCGCCGGTCAGCAGCTCGGCCAGGGTCATGGATTTTTCCCGCACCCGGAAGAACTGCATGAAGCCGGTGTCGAAACCGGTGAAGTGGCTCGACAGGCCGATGTTGAGGATATGGCTGTGCAGACGCTCCACCTCCAGCAGCACGGCGCGGATCATCTTGGCCCGCTCCGGCACCGGAATACCCATGGCGTTCTCTACCGAGGTGGTGTAGGCGACGCTGTGGGTAAAACCGCAGATGCCGCAGACCCGGTCGGTCAGAAACGCCACTTCGTTGTAGCCCATGCGAGTTTCCGCCAGCTTCTCCATGCCGCGATGGACATAGAAGAGGCGGTAGTCGGCATCGATGATGTCTTCCCCATCGACGAACAGACGAAAGTGGCCCGGTTCGTCGGAGGTGATGTGCAGCGGGCCGACCGGCACGATGCGGTTGGCATCACTGCCCAGCTCGTTGACGAAGGGGTAGGTCTCGGTGTCGGTGGTGGGCATCGGGCGCTGGCGATAATCCATGGCGTCCTTGCGCAGGGGGTGGATATCCTCCGGCCAGTCATCCGGCAGTACCAGACGGCGCTCATCCGGCAGACCGATGGCACGCAGGCCGTACATGTCGCGGATCTCCCGCTCGCCCCACACCGCCGCCGGAATGGTCGGGGTGATGGAGGGGTACTCCTGGGTATCGGCATCCACCAGCACCTTTACGGTGATCCAGCACTTGGTGTCGCCCTCCATGGAGAAGACGTGGTAGACGGCGAAGTGGCCGTTGAGGCTGCGCTCGTCATTGGCAAAGGAGAGCGGAAGCCAGCCCCCCAGCTGATGGAAGATCAGGCTGGCCGTTTCGACCAGACTGGTGGGCTTGACGGTAATGGTGGCCTGATCGGCGGTTTGCCACTCCTCGTCGACGATGGCGTGGGGCAGTTGGGCTCGCACCTGCTGGATGTAGTCGCAGCCGATGCGATCCGAAATGGCGATGGTCATGCAGTTCTCACTTTAATGTTCGGGAATGAGCATTCACAAATGATGAAATCGAAAAAAGTTGCTGTGCTGGCGGGCATGATTCAGATCCCGACCAGATAGGCGAGCAGCGCCAGCAGGGCCAGCCCCAACCCGTAGCGGGTGAGCTTGTGGGTGCGTACGAACTGGGTACGGGCCATGGCGTTTTCGATGATGCCGGCCAGCAAAAAGGCCACCAGCAGCTTGCAGGCGAGGATCAGCGCCGCGCCGATGAGCGCAGGCAGACTCCAGTTGGCCGCCTTGCCGAAGGGCAGGAAAATCACCAGAAAGAGCTGCACCACTACCAGCTGTTTGAGGCCGATGGAGAGCTTGAGCAGGGCTAGCCCCGCACCGGAATACTCGGTCAGCGGCCCCTCCTGCAACTCCTGCTCGGCTTCGGCGCAGTCAAAGGGCAGCTTGCCCATCTCGACAAACACCGCAAAGGCGCAGGCGGCGCCCGCCAGCAGGGTGGCAACCGGCGCGGCCAGCGGCTGGGTCGCCACATAGTTGCTGATATTGCCCAGATCCGAGCTGCCCACCATCATCGCCATGATGAAGCAGGCGAGCACCAGAATGGGCTCCACCAGAATGCCCAGCGTCAACTCGCGGCGAGCACCGATCCCTGCAAACATGCTGCCGCTGTCGAGCCCTGAGAGGGAGAAGAAGAAGCGGAAGATGGCGAACAGATAGATATCGGTGATGAGATCCCCGGCGATGGGGAAGGGGGACTCGTGAGTCAGGGTCGGCAGCGCCATCCCTACCAGCAAGAGGGCGGCGATGAGCAGCGCAGGCATCAGGTTGAAGATGATGCCGGCAGGCTCGGGGGTCACCTCCTGACGGCGCAGGAGTTTGGCGATATCCCGGTAATCCTGCAGCAGGCCCGGCCCCTGACGGGAGTGCATCTTGGCTCGCAGCACCCGGTTGAAACCGGTGGCGAGCGGCGCCAGCGCCAGCATGGCGATGGCCTGGGTCAGGGCGAGGGCAACCATGCCCCAGCTCGGCATTTCAAGAACAGGCATATCAGACTCCTACAGCCATCAGGATAAAGAGCGCCAGCACAATGCCGTGCAGCAGCCAGCCGGTCGTCCCGCTGGTATCGCTCACCCCGTGCAGGGCGCTGGCCAGATCGAGCTGCGGCTGCTGGCGATAGAGCGGCGCGCAGAGTTGGCGCAAGGTGTGGGTGACACCGCCGGAGGTGAGGCTCATGCGCTCCTCATAGGCGTAACCACAGGCCCACGGGGTGCCAGCGTGACGACGACCCAGCTTGGGCCCCTTGAAGATGGCCAGTACCAGCAACGGGATGAGGAACAGCCCCAGCAAGGTGATGGCGATAACGGGCGGGGAGAGGATCGCCTGGCTGCTATCGAGTGGCAGCAGGGTGGCGCCGGTGGCCACGTTCATTTGGCCGCTTACCAAGGCTTGGCCATAGCTGGCGATATGGGGGGCAATCCAGGGGGCGCCCAGACCCAGCACCAGACAGACCGCAGCCAGCAGCAGGGTGCCTGCCACCATAGCGCCCGGCACTTCGCGGGCGTGGCTCGCTTTCTCGCTGCGCGGTGCACCGCAGAAGCAGATGCCGTACACCTTGACGAAACACATCACCGCCATGGCGCCGGTCACCGCCAGCATCACTACCGCGAGCGGCGCAACGACAGAGGTGCCGAGTTTGGTCATGGAGAGCAGGGATTGATAGATAAACCACTCGCTGACAAAGCCGTTCAGCGGCGGCAGCGCCGAGATGGCCATGGCGCCGATGAGGAACGCCAGCGCGGTCCAGGGCATCAGCTTGGCGAGGCCCCCCATCTTGTCCATGTCGCGAGTGTGCAGGCGGAACATCACAGAGCCGGTGCCCATAAAGAGCAGGCTCTTGAAGATGGCGTGGTTGAGCAGGTGATAAAGCGCACCGAGCAGCCCCAGCACCACCAGCGCCGGTTGCTGGTTGGCGATGCCGATCATGCCGATCCCCATCCCCATCAGGATGATGCCGATGTTTTCCACCGTGTGGTAGGCGAGCAGCCGCTTGAGATCGTGCTCGGCCAGCGCAAACAGCACCCCGAGCACTGCCGAGCAGGCACCGAAAATCAGCACCACATAGCCCCACCAGAGCTGGCTGGCGCCGAGAAAATCGATGCTGACCCGCAAGATGCCAAAGAGACCCAGCTTGACCATGACGCCGGACATCAGCGCCGAGATATGGGAGGGCGCAACGGGCTCGGCCACCGGCAGCCAGCCGTGCAGCGGCACAAAACCGGCGCGCAGGCCAAAGCCGCAGAAGCTGAGCAGGAACACCAGAGAGGCCAGGGCGCCCGCCAGATGGTGGTCGCGCAGCGCAGCGAACTCCAGCGAGCCGCTTTCACGGCAGAGCAGCCAGAAGGCGATCAGCACCAGCGCCATGCCGATATGGTTCATCACCAAGTAGAGGCGGCTCTGTTTGGCAGCATCCGGGTTGGTCTTGACCAGCCAGTAGGTGGTGAGGGTCACCAGCTCGTAGCAGAGCAAGAAACCGAGCGCATTGTCGGCCAGTACCATGCCCACCATGGCAAAGAGGAAGAGGTTCATCAGCGCGCCGATGGCCACATCCCCCTTGCCCTGATATTCGCGGATATAGGCAAAGGAGTAGAGGGCGACGGCGACGCCGACGGTGCTAATCACCAGCAGCATCAGCGCGGAGAGCATATCGAGGTGCACCGAGCCCAGCAGCCAGAGCTGGCCATCGACGGGGGCACCATGAGCAAAGATCTGGATGGCGGCGACCAGACCCGCGAGCGAGCCCAGCAGGGCAAAACCGCTGTTGAGACGGTTGGCCAGTGCGGGCCGCTTTTGCAGCAGCAAACCGGCGGCCGCGCCCAGCAAAAAGAGCAGGAGCGTAGCCATTACAAGGGGGGACAACATCAGCGAACTCCCTCTGTGGTGGATAAATCGGATGCAGGGAGCGCCGTGGCAGGCGCCGAGAAGGCGGAGGCCCCTTGCGGGTTGGTGTCGGCCGCTTGCTGGCGACGGATACGGGCGGCGCGTTCGGTGTCGCCGTCATTGACCAGCTTCAGCGCCTGGGAGGGGCAGGCTCCGACACAGGCGGGGCCGTCGGCGCGAAACTCGCACAGGTCGCACTTGACGGCGATGCTGCGCACTCCCGGCTCCCAGCTCAGCAGATCCTCGCCAAAGCAGCGCAGGCCTGCGGAAGTTGAGGGGTTGCTGGAGCGGATGGAGCAGGGGATATAGGTGTCGTAGCTGTTGGCCACGGCTACCGGACGGCTGCCGCCGCTCTGGATGGCGCCAAAGGGGCATGCAACGGCGCAGAGATTGCAGCCAATGCAGAGCGACTCGTTGAGTTGCACGCAATCGCCGGTCTGGCGAATTGCCTCGACCGGGCACACCTTGATGCAGGGGGCATCGTCACAGTGACGGCACTGAACCGGCATGGTCGCCTGCTCGTGTCGCATAACGGTTAAACGGGGGGCTTGCTGCAAACCTTGCGCCTTGTGTACCTCGCTGCAGGCCGCCATACAGGTGCCACAGCCGATACAAAGCTTGGGGTCAGCGATAACGAAGCGGTTCATAGCCTACCTTGTCGTGTCGCGAACGGAGAAAGTAGGGGCAGGTTGGCAAGATACGGGCCAGATTGGTTTTTGCTGCAAAAATCCGCTTTAAGTGACTGTTTTTAAATAAATAAAAATCTTTATGTGGTTGAGTGAAAGGGCTAGTGTGGCTGTCGAACTGTGACGTTCGTCACTTGTGACGAAGCCGCCGGGAGGGTTCGTCACCTTGGAAAACGCAGCATAAGCAGGGTGCAAAGAACGCAGTGAATTGCACCGCTCTCCAACATATGTTCGCGGTGCACGGCGCTGCGCTTGTTGCACCCTACGTCGGTGGTCTGTTCGGATAGAGCCCGTCAGTGTTGAAACAGTAGGTTCGATTAGCGAAGCGTAATCGGACGCACGAGAACGCAAACATATCGGCAGCATGCCGGGAGTAGGGTGCAATGAACGAAGTGAATTGCACCGTTGGCAACATATGGTCGTGGTGGTTTGCTCCCTTCTCCCCTTGCGGGAGAAGGGCTGGGGATGAGGGGCCGGTAATGGGGGTTAACGGAAACAAGAGAGGGAGGCCAATGCCTCCCTCTCTATTGCTGACGTTTTCTATGTCATTAAGGCGCTATCAACACGCCATCAGATATCCACCTGTGAGCCCAGCTCGATGACCCGGTTGGGCGGGATCTCGAACTGATCCGGGGCGCGCAGGGCGTTGCGCTGCAGCAGCATAAAGAGCTTGCCGCGCAGATAGAGATACCAGGGGCGGTCTTTCATGATGAGCGACTCGTGGGCCATAAAGAACGAGGTCTCCATCATCCGGCAGCTCAGCCCCTCGGCGTTGCAGCGGTGGAAGATCTCCTCCACGTTCGGAGTCTCGCGCCAGCCGTAGCTTGCCACCACCCGCCAGAAGGTGGGGGAGAGCTGCTCGATGCAGACCCGGCGCACATTGTGGACGTAGGGCACCTCTTCCACCCGCAGGGTGAGCAGGATGATCCGCTCGTGCAGCACCTTGTTGTGCTTGAGGTTGTGCAGGAGCGCATGGGGGATCACATTGACCACCCGCGACATATAGACGGCAGTGCCCGCCACCCGGGTCGGCGGGGATTTCTCCAGCGAGGCGATCATCGGCTCAAGGGAGTTGCCGTGCTCGTTCAGGCGGCGAATAAGCTGAAAGCGCTCGCTCTTCCAGCTGGTCATCACCGTGAACATCACCGCGCCCAGGGTGAGCGGCAGCCAGCCGCCGGAGAAGATCTTGGCAAGATTGGCGGCAAACAGCGGCACGTCGATACAGAGCAGCGCGGCAAACAGGATGGCCACCAGATATTTGTTCCAGTGCCAGCTGTTCTTGGCCACCGAGCAGGAGAGGATCGAGGTGAGCACCATGGTGCCGGTCACCGCGATGCCGTAGGCCGCCGCCAGATTGCTGGAGTGCTCGAAGCTCATGATGACGATCACCACCGAGATATAGAGCATCCAGTTGATGACCGGAATATAGATCTGGCCGGACTCCTGCTCTGAGGTGTGAACGATGCGAATGGGTGAGAGATAACCGAGGCGCACTGCCTGCCGGGTCAGCGAAAAGACCCCGGAGATCACCGCCTGCGAGGCGATCACCGTCGCCATGGTCGCCAGCAACAGCAGCGGCACCAGCGCCCATTTCGGCGCGAGCAGGAAGAAGGGGTTGGCAATGGCCGCGGGATTGCTTAGCAGCAGCGCCCCCTGACCGAAGTAGTTAAGCACCAGGGAGGGCAACACCACGATAAACCAGGCGAGGCGAATTGGATTTTTGCCAAAGTGGCCCATATCCGCGTAGAGCGCCTCCACCCCGGTGATGGCCAGCACCACGGCGCCGAGGGCAAAGAAGGAGGTGGTCTGGTACTGGATAAAGAAGCGCACCGCCCAGACGGGGTTAAGCGCACCCAGCACCTCGGGGTTGTGGATGATGCCGCGCAGCCCCAGCACCGCCAACGTCATAAACCAGATCAGCATGATGGGGGCAAACAGCTTGCCCACCATGGCGGTGCCATGTTTCTGGATGGCAAACAGCAGGGTCAGCACCAGCACCGAGAGAGTGACGATATAGGGGTCGAGGGCGGGGGTGAGAATGCTCAGCCCCTCGATGGCTGACATCACCGACATCGCCGGAGTGATCACCACCTCGCCATAGAAGAAGCTGCCGCCAATCAGGCCGAGGATGATCAGCAGCGGCGTCCAGCGGGTGGAGGCGTTGCGGGTCGCCAGCGACATCAGGGTGAGAATGCCACCCTCGCCGGCGTTGTCGGCCCGCATCACAAAGGAGAGGTACTTGACCGACACCACCAGGATCAGCAGCCAGAAGATCAGCGAGAGAAAGCCGAGAATGGAGGCGGGCTCGACGCCGAACCCGAATTGACCTGACAGGCACTCGCGCAAGGTATAGAGCGGGCTGGTGCCGATATCGCCATAGACTACGCCAATCGCCGCCAGCATAACGCCGGGAGTGGCTTGTTGTTTATCACAGTTCATGAGTTCATCTTGTCAGTTTGATGTTTACACGTTTGCCAACGCACAGCTGCCCGACCTACCAGGAGAGTCGTGATATTTAATCGGGAGAGAATTAATGGATTGCGATGGGAAAGGGCGCTAACGGAATAGTGATCTGCTTGTCATGGAACACAGTCTGTTCATCTGTCATTAAGCTTATAATGACACACACTCTGCGGGACTATGCTCAGTTATAAATAATCAAAAGTTCAATTTGAGTAAGAGAATTAATTATCCGGCGATTGAACTATATGGCGCTGAAGCGGGCAACTGATTGTTTTATCTGGGGATATGTTGGGCCGGTATTTTTATCGAGGTGGGTGATAAAAAGACGATAAAGTAATGACGCAATTAATTGCGTGCAGAATGGCAAAGGGGAGGGCGTTGGGTAGCAATGGAGTCTTTATTTATTCAGGGGTAGGAACATGACCGCCGTGACGACGGTCATTAGTAAATATTTGTTATTTTAGTACATGTTTTTCCAGTTCGGATGAATGTGAATATATTCCAGTATGAGTGCCGGCTTCGATGTCTAATAATGATGTTCTTAGTCGTGCATATTTTGGATTTGTTGAAAAATCAGCTGATGTTATATGTTGAAATAAGTTATATGGTTTGTCTTTTTGGGGCGTCTCATTAAGGTAATATCCTTCAAAGTCTGGAATATGAACCAAGGTTTTTACTCTACCTTGAGTTTCATCAGCAGCAAGCCTGATTTTTTCGTTTATAGTCCACATTGCATTTTTGTTTCCATTACCAAGGTACTTTGTGTCTAAATCATGGATCGCGATAGCTTTTGCACCAAACTGGTTAAATATTTTAATGAAGGTTGGAATGTTAGCCTTTCCTCGACAATTGATAACGCAATGTGTCATAGAGAGATTATGAGTTTTTATTTGATCTTGATAAGCCAAATATTCTGTATCACCTTCAACAAGCAAAGATGTATCATAGAAGAAAAACTCATTAACAGTTGGACAGCAGCGATTTAAAATTTTTAAGTTATCTTTTTCCTCTGGAGAGAAACATGATTTGTCTGTCTGGTAATAAAGGACGTCTGAGTTAGTATTGGATACTTTTATTAGAGTGGTGTGATCTTTAGTTAAGTCTATAAAAATTGGAGAATGGGTTGTACAGATAACCTGCCAGCCATCTAAACTAGCTAAGGAATATATTGCTTCGCAAGCGGATCTTATTACTGCTGGATGCATGTTTATTTCTGGCTCATCAATTAGCAATACTTTTTGTCTTTCGGCTGGTATCGGTGTTCTGCCATTTTTAAGTAGACCTTGAGAGCTTAGTGTTTTTATCGCGGCCCAAAGAAAGGATCGTTGTACTCCGGATCCTTGATTTGATAACGGCGCTGAACTTCCATTATTTTCAAATATGAAACGGCTTCCTTCTTTAATTGCCTTCTCTGGGTCAAATTTACCTACGCCGGTTTCGAAGACAACGCTCATTCCACTAAACATTGTATCTACTTCAGCTTGGATACTAGCGCTTATCTTGGATATATCATTTGATAATTCACTTTCGACCTCTTTAGCTAGGACATCAATTTCTGCCAGTATCTTGGCAACCTTTGACTTATCTTGTTTTATTTTTGATGCAGCATTTTTAGAGATTAATTCTTTCACTATCAGTTCTAGTGCATCAGTTTTATCGGTTGGATTTATTCGTATAGGCATTGGCAGTCTACTACTCAAGATTGAGTTAAAACCACCAGAACCACCAGTCTTAAAATCATTAATTTTATTACTAAAGCTATATTTTTTGGCTTTTTCATCTGCTTTTTCCCAAACGAATTTAACCTTAGTGCAATCTCCAAACTCGACATCGTCTTTTATAAGCCATTCTTGTCCGATACTATCAATATCATCGGTTGAGATATCGTTAAAAATACCAGTTATAGAGATTGGTAATGAATCATTTTGATTGTGAAAATAGTCAAGGGAAAGTTCAGCACCAACAGAGCAGTATGCCTCATATGCATCTAAAATAGTAGATTTTCTACAGTTATTAGGGCCGATTAAAACAACCACATTATCTATGAGAATTTTAACTTCAGAACTAATACCTTTGAAATTTTTAATTAGTAACGCAGCTAGTTTCATTATATATTTCCAGTTGGTTTTGAATTTTAATAAAATAGAAGATAATTAAGTTGGCGACGATATATCTTGAGGAGCTAAATTAGATAGATTAAAAACATCCATTATAAGGTCCCACTCTGCTAATCTACCCAAGCACCAAATTAAAAAACTTTGCTCATGGGATTTATCAATAAGCTCCCCTGCAGAGACCGAGGGTAATTTCAAATTCAATATCCATAAGCAATAGCAGTATGCATCACTATTAATATGTCGCAACTCGCTTAGAAGCTCAGGATGTGCTTTTCCTAGCTTTATATATAGCTTTGATATAAGCCATCCTGCATTGCATTTGTTGCATAAATCGTGACGAAATTGTAATAATGATATGGCATCAAGCTGTTCAATCATAAGACGACAGCATTCTATTTCTTGATAACTTTGCCAAGATTGCATTAATATGTTTTTGTAATCATCATGATAGTGCTCAAGCATAAGTTTATATGCCTTGCGTCTAAAAACCACTCTATCTGAATTTGTAAGAAAATATAGTATGCTAAGCTGCGTATTTGTTTTTAAAGATGAAAACAAAAAACTTAAGCTAATAAGTGCACTTAGAGCAACTGAGTATTTTGATGTCTTTGCTATATGTAACAGCTTACTTGCCAAATCTTCATACAAAAGACCCTTCCCATCTTTTATATCAAATTCAATTTTTCTATTTATTAAATCACGAAGGTACAGATTATGTGATATTGAATGAATTAGAAGTCTAGAAGTATTACTTGCATCTAGAGCACCAATGAATGCTCTTAAAAATGGTGCTTTTGATTCGACTGAAAAGCTAGATTCTTCTAGTAAGTTTAAAATAAACTCAATTTTATCAACCACATTTTACCTCTACCATTATCCTGTTCATTGCTAGCTTGAAATTGAACGCTATGAATAGTTTTCCCTATCTAGCTGCTTTAAATTTCGTAGCTATATCAGGAACACGACCCCAACGGAGCTGGTTGCCAACTGAAGCATGCTATCCAATCGGGTAGGGGGTAAAAAGGGCAATCGGCGCATAATCTGTCCAAGATCAATAAATTAGTCATTGATTGGTTGTTATTTGCGCTCTCGAGCTAAAAGGGCAGGGTGAAATACCTTAGTCAGCCGGTGTCGATCTCGTCACTTTTGTCGTGTCGATCACACTTCCCACCCCGTCGTCACCCTCGTCAGTAGCAGTAAATAGCAAGCTGCTCTTGCTGATTACTCCTTTATTTTCAGTTGCTTGTAAATTTTTATCGCACCCTTGGCCCGTTTTGGTCTGATAAATGCTTTGTGGGGGGCTGGCCGCCTCTTTGCCTGTCGGCGGGCGGCCCGGTGTAACGAACCATTTAGGATCCCTCTCTATGAACAGCTTCGTGATTGCAGATCCCAGTCTCTGTATTGGGTGTCGTACCTGTGAGGTGGCCTGCGCCGTTTCACACCAGTCAGGGTCTTGCAGCGGGACCCTTGAGCGGGAGGGCGGCCTGCATCTTGCCATCGAGGATGGACATTTGGTCTCCAGGGACAGCTACTTTCAGCCGCGCCTGAAGGTGATCGTGGGCAGCAAGGTGACCACGCCGGTGCTCTGCCGCCAGTGTGAAGACAAGCCGTGCGCCATGGCCTGCCCGAACAATGCCATCGTCAGCGAGGATGGTTGCGTCAAGGTGTTGCAGGAGCGCTGCATCGGCTGCAAGTCCTGCGTGGTGGCCTGTCCTTACGGTGCCATGGCGGTGGTGCTCAAAGAGGTGGCACCCGCTGCCGATTCGCTCTTCAAGCGTCCGCAGACCAAGGCGCAGGCGCTCAAGTGCGATCTCTGCCGTCACCGCGAGGCGGGCCCGGCCTGTGTCGAGGTGTGTCCGACCCAGGCGCTGCGGCTGGTCACGCCGGAGCATCTTGAAAACCTGAACCGGCAGAAACAGCTGGCCAGTGCCGAGGCACTGCTGGCGATGCCAGCGCGGGTGTGAGCGGGCTTGCCGAGCCGTTTTTCGTTAACAAACAAGAGTGTGAGTCATGAAAAAAGTCATTACCGTGTGCCCCTATTGCGGCACCGGTTGCAAAATCAACCTGCTGGTTGAAAACGACAAGGTGGTGGGGGCCGAAGGCGCCAACGGCCGGACCAATGAGGGGCAGCTCTGCCTCAAGGGCTATTACGGTTGGGATTTTTTGAACGACACCAACCTGCTGACCCCCCGTCTCAAGAGCCCGATGATCCGCCGCGAGCGCGGTGGCAAGTTCGAGGCGGTCTCCTGGGACGAAGCGATCGCGTTCGCCAGCAGCCGTCTCTCTGCCATCAAGGCGAAATATGGCCCGGACGCCATCATGACCACCGGCTCTGCCCGTGGCCCCGGCAATGAAGCCAACTATGTGATGCAGAAATTTGCCCGTGCGGTGATTGGGACGAACAACGTCGACCACTGCGCGAGGGTGTGACACGCACCCTCAGTCTCCGGTCTGGAGACAACTGTAGGTAACGGCGCCATGAGCAACGCCATTCCCGAAATTCAAGAGACCAAGTGCCTGCTGGTATTTGGTTACAACGCTGCTGACTCTCACCCCATCGTGGCCCGCCATATCCTCAAGGCGAAGGCAAACGGGGCCAAGGTGATTGTGTGTGATCCCCGTATGGTGGAGACCGCCCGCATCGCCGATCAGTGGCTGCCGCTCAAAAACGGTTCCAACATGGCGCTGGTTAACGCCTTCGCCAACGTGTTGATTAACGAAGGGCTCTACAACAAGGCATTTGTCGCCAACTACACCGAAGGGTTCGAGACCTTCAAGGCGACGGTGGCCAAGTACACCCCGGAATATGTCGAGGGGATCACTGGCCTGAAAGCCGCCGATATCCGCGCCGCTATTCGCACCTACGCCGAGTCGCCTGCGTCCATGATCCTGTGGGGCATGGGGGTGACCCAGTACGGTCAGGCGGTGGATGTGGTCAAGGGGCTGGCGGGTCTGGCGCTGCTGACCGGCAACTTCGGTCGCCGCGGCACCGGCTGCGGGCCGGTGCGTGGTCAGAACAACGTGCAGGGCACCTGTGACATGGGGATGCTGCCGCACCAGTTCCCGGGTTATCAGTCTGTGGCCGATCCCGCCATCAGCGCCAAGTTCGCCAAGGCGTGGGGCGTGGCGTCGCTCTCCCAAAAGCCCGGCTATCGCCTGACGGAGCTTGGCCATAAGGTGGAGGAGGGCAAGTGCAAGGCCTTCTACATCTTCGGTGAAGATCCGGCCCAGACCGAAGCTGACTTGGGTCAGTTCCGCCGTACTCTGGCGGGGATGGAGCTGGTGATCGTGCAGGATATCTTCATGACCCAGACTGCCGAGATGGCCGACGTCATTCTGCCCGCCACCAGCTGGGGCGAACACGAAGGGGTCTACAGCTCGGCGGATCGCGGCTTCCAGCGCTTCTACAAGGCGGTGACGCCCCCCGAGAACGTGAAGCCGGACTGGGCGATCTTCTCGTTGATGGCGACCGCCATGGGTTATCCCATGGAGTACCACAACACCGAAGAGATCTGGGACGAGATGCGTGCGCTCTGTCCGCTCTATGCCGGGGTCAGCTACGACAAGATGGCCGATCTCAAGAGCGTGCAGTGGCCTTGCCCGACCGAGGATCACCCGGGCACCAGCACTCTGTTCGAGGGGAACGTGTTCACCACCCCGAGCGGCAAGGGTCAGCTGATTGCCTCCGAGTGGCGG
>NZ_JRJY01000022.1:78498-109098 GCF_000801015.1 Aeromonas sp. ZOR0001
TCCACCGTGCGCGAGGTGGGTCACTACTCCTGCCGCTCCATGACCGGCAACTGCTCGGCGCTGCAGACCCTGGCCGATGAGCCCGGCTATGTGCAGATCCACCCGAGCGATGCCAAGAAGCTGGGGGTGAAGGATCAGGCGCTGGTCTGGATCTCGTCGCGCCGTGGCAAGGTGATCACCCGGGCCAACTACAACGACCGGGTCAACGCCGGGGTGGTCTACATGACCTACCAGTGGTGGATCGGGGCCTGCAACGAGCTCACCATCGAGCACGTCGATCCCGTCTCCCACACGCCGGAGTACAAGTACTGTGCGGTGAAGATCGAGCGCATCGACAATCAGCCTGAGGCGGAAGTGTACGTCCAGACTGAATACAGCGCGCTCAAGGCGAAATTGCGCAGCGCAGCCAAAGGCTGATCGCCCTAAAAAAGAGGTTCTGCACAAATAAGGGAACCCGACTCGGATTTATCGAGTCGGGCACCCTTTTATTACCCAAAGAAAGGGGAGTAAATGATGCAACATGAAATTGGTCGCTTATTCGGACTTTTCTATATTGGCACCTATCTGGCGGCGATATTGCTGGGAATAGGTTGCTATATTTGGCGCGACGAGATGATATTTCTGCTCGGCTTCGGTTTTTTCGGCTGTTTTATGGCGGCACGGCTCGCCATGAGCAGCGTATTTTCTGCCTTGAGTATTTCCAGTGCCTGGCTGATCGGGTTTATCTCCACCACCTTGATCAACGGCCTGCTGCTGGGGGTGATCACCCTGCTGGTCTGCCTCACGCACCAGAGCGTCACCGCCGAGCTTGCCGACAACGCCAGCTGGCTGCTGATGGCCTTCCAGAGCCTGTCGGCCCTCTTTATCTTCGGTGGCCTGAAGTGCTGCCACCGCCGGATCATCACCTCATAAACTGCCGATGGATGGGTTGCAAACGCCATCTTGAATCTCGCAGCCAGCGAAGAGGAGAGGCAGATCTGACAGTTGACGGCGGCCCACTTTTCGGGCGCCTTAATTGAGATCAAGAACTGATGAAATAACCGGTTAAATATGGCCATCAGATATATTAAATCGGATTGTAATGAAATTTGAGCTCATCTATGATGAGTCGCCATTCCAATATATCCCCCGATAACGATGTTACTTTTTGTTGTCGTTCGTTAATAACAACTCTGGAATTGCAACATGCGACAATTTTCGTCACCGTTTTTCTTATTGGCAGCCGCTTTTACGGGTTGCAGCTATTTATTTTGGTGACGGGTGCTTGTCGTGATGCGATGGCATGGACAGCCTGACTGGTGACTAAATCGATATAACGTGAGGCCGCAATGCTAAATGTGAGTGCCATCCCCCTGGACGAGATCTCTCCCATCTGGGACGACGGTTTCCTCCTGCTCTCCAAATCCCTCCTGTCGGCCGTGACGCTCGATGACTTTATCCACAAACTCAACAAGATAGATGCCAGCTTCGGCGGCGTAACCCGGGTCAACCTGATCCTCAACATGGGTGCGGACGAGGAGGCCATCTTCTACTTCATGGGACATTCCGGCCCAAAGCATCTGGTCTGCCCCAAGGCAGAGCTGCACCTCTCCCCCCGTCCTACCAAAGAGACCCCGGAACAGGCTATCATTCTCGCTGCCGCCCGCTTTGAGAATCACTGCCCGGCGCTGGATCGCGAAGGGGTCTACGGGGGGCTGCGCTCCTACTGCCAGCTCCCCATCACCACCGCCCGCAGCCACCTTGGCGGAGTCGAGTTTATCAACACCCAGCTCGACAGCTTCACCATGGAGACACTCGCCAAGCTGACTCAGCTGGCGGCCATTATCGCCATTGCGCTGGAGAACGTGCTCGACAAGGAGCGCACTCTGGAGCAGGCCAACTCCCTGCGCCTTGAGCGCGACAGCTGCAAAATTCTGGTGGATGTGACCAATGCAGTGATCAAACTGGTGCGCATTGCCGAGCTGCCCAAGAGCCTGTTTGCCATCCTGCATCACCACTTTGGCATCAGCAGCTTGTGTCTGGCGGAGTACAACGCCACCTCCGACAGCTTCAAGAGCTATCTGGTCAATCAGCACCAGAGCGAGCAGCCGGGCATCATCGATCACTCCTGTTTTGAAAAGAAGTGCCTGCAGGGGGCCCTTGGCCACAGCGAGCCGTTTTTCGTCTATCGCGAACACGGCCACGGCTGCAGCAATCGCTGCCGCTTTACCTCCCAGATCCTGCCCCCCGAGGCTGACAGCTCCTGCATTTTGCCGCTGCGCTATCGGGGCAACCTGCTGGGGGTGTTGATCCTCTCGCATCCCAACGCCGACTTCTTTGCCGATATCGATATCTCCTTGCTGGAGCAGGTGGCGGCGCGCACCGCCATAGCCATGAATAACGTGCAGGCCCAGCAGGAGATCTCCAACACCACGGGGGCCCGCGAGAAGACCATTCGCATCAACGAGCCGCAGATGCAGGGGGAGTTCCCCCACATCATCTACCAGAGCGCGGTGATGGAGAGCGTGCTGGAGAAGGTGCGGCTGGTGGCCGAGAGCGACAGTACCGTGCTGATCCTCGGCGAGACCGGAACCGGCAAGGAGCTGATCGCCCAGGCCATTCACGCCCTGAGTGCCCGCCACGACCACGAGATGGTGAAGGTGAACTGCGCCGCCATTCCCACCGGCCTTATCGAAAGCGATCTCTTTGGCCACGAGAAGGGGGCCTTTACCGGTGCCCTGACCCAGCGTATCGGCCGCTTCGAGCGGGCCCACAAGGGCACCCTGTTCCTCGACGAAGTGGGGGATATGCCGCTGGACTTGCAGCCCAAACTCTTGAGGGTATTGCAGGAGCACGAGCTGGAACGAGTGGGCAACAGCAACCCCATCGCGGTGGATGTGCGGCTGGTGGCCGCCACCAACTGCGATCTGCTCTCCATGGTCAAGAACAAGCGTTTCAGAAGCGATCTCTACTACCGCCTCAACGTCTTTCCCATCGAACTGCCGCCGCTGCGCGAGCGCCGCGAGGATATTCCGCTGCTGGTCAATTTCTTTATCAAGAAGATCGCCAAGCGGATGCGCCGCACCATCACCTCGATCCCCGCCGATGCCATGAAAATGCTGGTGTCGCTCCCCTGGTACGGCAATATCCGCGAGCTGGAGAACGTCATCGAGCGCGCCGTGGTGATGACCCGCGGCCATGTGCTCAACTTATCGCCCGATGAGCTGATGCCCCTCAAGGGTTATCACAAGATTGAGACCCTGGTGTATGACGAGCCCGCCACGCAGCTCTTTGCCGAGGAGGGGCCGACCGATGAACGCGAGGCGATCATCGCCGCCCTGCGTGACTGCAACGGCATCGTCGCTGGCGAGCGGGGGGCGGCCAACCGCCTCGGTATGAAGCGCACCACCTTGCTTTCGAAAATGAAGCGGCTCGGCATCTCAGCCAGAGATCCCGAGATCATCGATGGGGTCGCACCATGAGAGAGGCCATAGAGCTTGAGGCGCAGAACGAACTGGCCCGCTGCGCTATCCACCGCGAGGTGGTGCACTACCGCGCCGATGCGCTGACCTGCGACAGCGAAATGGCGCTCCCCTCTGAGACGCCGGTGGCGCTGGTCTATAACGGCATCGCCCACAGCGTGATGATGTGCTCGGCATCCGATCTGGAGGATTTCGCCATCGGCTTTTCGCTATCCGAGGGGATCATCGACAGCCTGCTCGATATCCATGACATCGAGCAGATTGAGGGCTGTCAGGGGATTGAGCTGCATATCACCCTGGCCAACCGCTGTGTCCATCGCCTTAAAGAGAAGCGGCGCACCCTGGCGGGGCGCACCGGTTGCGGCATCTGTGGCAGCGAGAGTCTGGAGCAGGTGATCCGCTGCCAGCCAAGCTTGCCCGACAGCCAGCGTCTGGCGGTAGGGCATATCGACAAGGTATTGACCGCGCTGCGCCCGCTCCAGCTGCTGGGTCAGCGCACCGGCGCCACCCATGCGGCTGTGCATCTGGATGATGAGGGCAATATTCTCGCCATCCGTGAGGATGTGGGGCGCCATATTGCGCTGGACAAGCTGGTGGGTCATCTGCAACGCAGCGGTCGCCGTGACGGCGCCATTCTGGTGACCAGCCGCGCCAGCTTCGAGATGGTGCAAAAGTGCGCCAGCGCTGGGGTCGAGATCCTGCTCGCCATCTCCGCTGCCACCGAGCTTGCGGTCGAGCGGGCTGAGCAGACTGGCCTGACGCTGGTGGGCTTTTGCCGCCCCGGACGGGCCGAGATCTATAGCGGCTGCCAGCGAATCCTGCTCAAGTAATGGCAAGGCCGTGAACCCGTTAAACGGGTCATAAAAACAGGCAATGAAAAAGGGCGGGGAGTGTGACTCCCCGCCCTTGTTGTATCTGCTGCTGTGGCGGCTTAGCGCGCCAGCAGGATACGCAGCATGCGGCGCAGCGGCTCGGCGGCGCCCCACAGCAGCTGGTCACCCACGGTAAAGGCAGCCAGATACTCAGGGCCCATATTGAGTTTGCGCAGACGGCCCACCGGAATGCTGAGGGTGCCGGTGACGGCAGCCGGGGTCAGCTCGCGGGCTGTGATGTCGCGATCGTTGGGGATCACTTTCACCCAGTCGTTGTGGGCTGCCAGCAGCGCTTCGATCTCCGCCAGCGGCACATCCTTTTTCAGCTTGATGGTGAAGGCCTGGCTGTGGCAGCGCAGGGCGCCTATCCGCACGCACAGACCATCCACCGGAATGACGGCGTTCTCGATACCCAAAATCTTGTTGGTCTCGGCCTGACCCTTCCACTCTTCACGGCTCTGGCCGTTGTCGAGCTTGGTATCGATCCAGGGGATAAGGCCACCGGCCAGCGGCACGCCGAAGTTGTCCACCGGCAGGGTGCCGGAGCGGGTCTTCTCGGTGATCTTGCGCTCGATGTCGAGGATGGCGGAGGCAGGGTCTGCCAGCTCGACCGCCACTTCGTCGCGCAGCATCCCCATCTGGGTCACCAGCTCGCGCATATGACGGGCACCGCCACCGGAGGCGGCTTGATAGGTGGCTACGCTTACCCACTCCACCAGATCGGCCTTGAACAGGCCGCCGAGGGCCAGCAGCATCAGGCTGACGGTGCAGTTGCCGCCGACGAAGGTCTTGATGCCATCGTTGAGGGCCTGCTCGATGACGTCGCCGTTGACCGGATCGAGAATGATGACGGCATCTTTCTCCATCCGCAGGGAGGAGGCGGCATCAATCCAGTAACCCTGCCAGCCAGCGGCTTTCAGGCGCGGATAGACATCCTTGGTGTAGTCGCCGCCTTGCGCGGTGATGATGATATCCTGCTTGGCTAGCGCCGCGATATCGAAGGCATCCTGCAGAGTACCGGCATCGACGCCGAAGTTGGGAGCGGCCTCACCGGCCTGGGAGGTGGTGAAGAATGTGGGTTGAATATGGGCGAAATCCTGCTCTTCCTGCATCCGGCTCATCAGAACCGATCCCACCATGCCACGCCAACCGACCAAACCTACTTTTTTCATATTGTCCTACCCTGGATTGCTGCTAAAGAAACTCGCGGTGACACCCGTAACCCCTTGTCTGGCGACGCCTGTTTACAAGCGGTTTACAGGCCATTTAAAAAATATGCGCTGCGAAAAATGCGTCTATCCACATTACGGATTGTGGCGGCTTGCGCAAGTCGAATTGCGCAATATTCTGTGCCGTTTGCTGCATTAACCGGCAGCCAGCGCACCGCTCAGGCAGACGGGGAGGGAGAAGGTCAATATCAGACGAAAAGGCCACCGTTTTTGGCGGTGGCCTGTCAATAAAGCGGTTGAGAACGTCCTCTGCTGTTGTCTGAGGGCGTAGTTGGCGAGTGAAACAGCCCGACAGCTTGGGCGCTTAGCCGTAACGGGCCAAAGTGAGCCCCTCATCGCTGATGGCGGGTTCGCTGCCGCTGATGAGATCGCACAACAGCTGACCCGAACCGGCCGCCATGGTCCAGCCCAATGTGCCGTGGCCGGTATTGAGCCAGAGGCCGGGAATGGGGCTTGGCCCCACCAGCGGGGTGCCGTCCGGCGTCATGGGACGCAGGCCGGTCCAGAACTCGGCCTTGCTGATATCGCCCCCTGCGGGGAAGAGATCGCCGACCACCATGGCCAGAGTGTCGTGGCGTCTCGGATTCAAGGCGAGGTTGTAGCCCGACAGCTCCGCCATGCCGCCGACCCGGATCCGCTCGTCAAAGCGGGTGATGGCCACCTTGTAGGTTTCATCGAGCACGGTACTGCGCGGCGCGGCCTCGGCATTGATCATCGGCAGGGTGAGGGAGTAGCCCTTGACCGGATAGACAGGCAGCTCCAGCCCGAGCGGGCGCAGCAACGGCCGCAGAAAACCGGTGGCATAACTGCCAAGCGCACAGACGATGGCATCGGCGCGATAGCGCTGCTCGCCCGCCCGCACCGCCACGGCGCGGCCGCGGGCTTGCTCAATCTCGTCGATGTCGCAGTTGAAGACGAATTTGACCCCGAGCTTCTCGGCTTCAAGGGCCAGGGCCTTGGTGAAGCGGAAGCAGTCGCCGGTCTCGTCGCCGGGCAGACGCAGGCCGCCGACGATTTTGCCGCGCACCCGCGCCAGCGCAGGCTCTGCCGCTTCGCAGCCGCTGGCATCGAGCGACTGGTAGGGGACGCCATACTCCTCCAGTACCTCGATGTCGCGCTGACTGGCATCGAGCTGGGATTGGCTGCGAAACAGCTGCAGGGTGCCGAGTTGGCGCCCTTCGTAATCGATGTTCAGCTCGTCGCGCAGCAGCTTCATGCAGTCGCGGCTGTATTCGGCCAGACGCACCATGCGCCCCTTGTTGGTGGCATAGGCGGTCGGGGTGCAGTTGGCGAGCATTCTGAGCATCCAGCGAAGCTGGAAGGGGTCGGCGGTGGGGCGCACGGTGAAGGGGGCATGCTTTTGCAGCATCCACTTGGCGGCCTTGAGGGGAATGCCGGGGGCCGCCCAGGGGGCCGCATAACCCGGTGATATCTGCCCGGCGTTGGCATGGCTGGTTTCAAGGGCGACGCCACTCTGCCGCTCCAGCAGGGTCACCTTGTGACCCGCTTTGGCCAGATACCAGGCGCTGGTTACCCCAATCACGCCACCACCGAGAACCACTATCTCCATATCGTCTTTCCTTGACTGATCTCCTGATGTGGCCACCACCATAATCAGCCGCCACAGGATATTCAACCGCTCTGCGCAGGATTGGGATCTCTGTCTGCTTGCCTGTCACAAGCTGGTGTTTGGTGCGATGGTGAGCCTGATTGCCAGCGTAAATCGCTGCACTGTTGTCAGGGCATGTGTCAGGGAACATGGCCCGCTTACAACTGCTCCAGCTTGATCAGGTAGTGCTCCGCCGTTGCCAGAATGGCCTGCTGTTGTTCTGCGGCTTGGCCATCCCAGTTGGCATAGGGGAGGGCGAGGCGAGGATTGCTGCCAAGTTTGTCCCGATTGCGCCAAAGAAAGTGCCAGTAGAGGCTGTTGAAGGGGCAACTTCCGTCGCCGCTGCGGGCTTTGACCTGATAGTGGCACCCCTTGCAATAGTGGCCCATCCGCTCGAGATAGGCGCCGCTGCTGGCGTAGGGCTTGCTGCCCATCAGGCCGCCATCGGCAAACTGGCTCATGCCGCGGGTGTTGGGCAGCTCCACCCACTCGATGGCATCCACATAGATGCCGAGATACCACTGATCCACCTCGTCAGGATCGATCCCCGCCAGCAGGGCAAAGTTGCCGGTCACCATCAGCCGCTGGATATGGTGGGCGTAACCGTGCTCAAGAGACTGGCGAATGGCGTGACGCACGCAGGCCATCCTGGTTTCGCCGTTCCAGAAGAAACCGGGCAGCGGCCGGTTGGCCCCGAGAAAATTGGTCTGCTGGTAGTCGGGCATCTTGTCCCAGTAGAGGGCACGGACAAACTCGCGCCAGCCGAGGATCTGGCGAATAAACCCCTCCACCTGCGCCAGCGTGATGGTGGCCTGATTGGCCTGCCAGTGGGTCTCGGCGGCGCGGATCACCTCAAGCGGATTAAGCATCTTGCTGTTGAGGGAAAACGACAGGCGGCTGTGAAACAGACTCCAGCCCCGCTCGCTCAGGGCATCCTGATAGCGGCCAAAGTGAGGCAGGCAGTGGGTGAGAAAATGGGCCAGCAGCTCGCGACTCTGGCGCCTTGTGATGGGCCAGGGCTGCCTGCTTGCATCTGCCTCGCCTATGGTGCTGACCCCGTGGCGGGTCAGCATGGCATCAATCTCGCTCACCTCGTTGGCAAAGGTGAGAGGTTCCGGGATCGGTTGACGCTCCGGCAGCTTGGCGCGGTTCTCGTCATCAAAATTCCAGCGCCCGCCAAGGGGTTGGCCGTGCTCATCGAGCAGCACTTGGTATTGCTTTCGCAAGGAGCGGTAGAAGAACTCCATCCGGCTGTGGGGATAGCGCTGCCAGCCATCGCGGGGGGTGAGAAAATGTTCGCTCTCCACTTCGGTAGCAGGGATGGCTAGGGCCGCCGCCCAGCTTTTCAACTGGCTGGCGAGGCGCCACTCGTCCGGGCTCTGCCAGGCAAAGCTGCTGGCCTGATGCGCCGCGATTTGGGCTGCCAGTAGGCTGGGCAAATCGGGCCAGCGGGCGCTCTCATCAAGGGTCAGGTAACAGACGCGGTGGCCCGCTTGGGTGAGTGCTGCCGCGAAGGCGCGCATGGCGGCAAAGAAGGCCAGCACCTTCTGGCGATGGTGGCGGCAGTAGTCGGTCTCCTGGCGCAGCTCCGCCATCAGGTAGCAGATTGCCGGATCCGGGGTGCGAAACCAGCTGTGAGCGGCGTTCAGCTGATCGCCGAGAATCAGGCGCAGCTCCATCAGACTCGCTCCCCCTCAGGTTGCTGGCTGCGGTGACGAGCGTGGCGACAGCGCTCGCTGCAGTAGCGAACCTCCTCCCAGCTGCGCGCCCACTTGCGCCGCCAGCTGAAGGGGCGCTGGCAGACGGGGCAGATCTTCTCGGGCAGATGGGGTTTGCGATGCATGATGGCTTCCGGCCCTGGCTGATGGGGGATGTGGCGTGTAGGTAGGGAGAATAACGAACCGGGGGCGCGGGCGGATCAACCTCACTGCCGGTTTGCCGCGCAGACGCCCACTTTGTGAGCGGGCGCACAGCCCGTCGGTGCACCCCTTGTTTGCAAATTAACCAGCCGTTAACGTGGCGAGGTTGCCTGTTGGCAGCATCCATCAATGGATCTTGTTGGCCACCGACTGTCTACAACCGATATGGAGGGGAGTGATGCCAATCATGACAGCTACGCCCCGGGCAGCTTGCCTGCTCGCCCACTGGTATACCCGGGATCCCATTCTCACCTTCGACTTTCCTCACCGCTGATTGGCGGCACCCGCCGTTTGAATTTGTCAGCCGGACGACCCTGATCGCCCCGGCCTCTTTGCCAATTCTAATTCCAATTTCAAACACACTGGCCCCGCGCCGGTGAGGAGTCTTTTATGCGTCGTATACCCGAGCCGTTTCGTATCAAGATGGTCGAGCCCATCAAACAGACCACTGGCTCCGAGCGCCGCGCCGCCCTCGAGGCTGCTGGCTGGAACCCCTTCCTGCTGCTGGCCGAGGATGTCTATATCGATCTGCTGACCGACAGTGGCACAGGCGCCATGTCCGACCGCCAGTGGGCCGGCATCATGATGGGGGATGAGGCCTATGCGGGCAGTCGCAACTTCGTCGAGCTGGAGCGCACGGTGCGCGAGATCTTTGGCTACCAGCATGTGATGCCCACCCACCAGGGGCGCGGGGCGGAGCAGATCCTCTTCCCCGAGCTGGTCAAGCGCTGCAAGGGCAAGGCGCCTGTCTTTATCTCCAACTACCACTTCGACACCACCAAGGCCCATGTGGAGTTGGCTGGCGCGCGGGCCATCAACCTGCTCACCCCGAAAGCTCTCGACACCACGGCCCCTTATGCCTGGAAGGGGGATTTTGATCTTCCTCGCCTGACCGACACCATCGAGACCCTGGGGGCCGACAACGTGGCCGGCATCATCATCACGGTCACCTGCAACAGCGCCGGTGGTCAGCCGGTCTCCATGGCCAATATGGAGGCGGTCACCGAGCTGGCCCGTCGTCACCATATTCCGGTGGTGATCGATGCCGCCCGCTTTGCCGAAAACGCCTGGTTTATCAAGGCGCGGGATCCGGCCTATGCCAAGCGCAGCATCAAGGAGATAGTGCGCCAGATGTTCGCACTGGGGGACATCTTCACCATGTCGGCCAAAAAAGACGGACTGGTCAATATCGGCGGGTTGTGTTGTTTTAAAGAGGATCTCGACCTGTTTCGCGCCGTGCAGGTGCGCTGCGTGGCGATGGAGGGGTTTGTCACCTATGGCGGCCTTGCCGGGCGGGATATGGCGGCGCTTGCCATCGGCCTGCGCGAGGGGATGGATGAGGAGTATCTCACCTACCGCATCAGTCAGGTGGCTTATCTGGGTGAGCGGCTGGCCGAGGCGGGCATCCCCATCCAGACCCCCACCGGCGGTCATGCGGTGTTTGTGGATGCCAAAAAGCTGCTGCCCCATATTCCGGCCGAGCAGTTCCCGGCCCATGCGCTCGCCTGCGAGCTCTATCTGGAAGGGGGCGTGCGCGGGGTGGAGATTGGCTCCCTATTGCTGGGGCGTGATCCCGCCACAGGCAAGCAGGAGGCGGCAGACTTCGAGCTGCTGCGTCTGACCATTCCGCGCCGGGTCTACACCCGGGATCACATGGACTATGTGGCCGACTGCCTGATCGCGGTGAAAGCGCGGGCCAGCGACATTCGCGGGCTCACCTTTGACTACGAGCCGCCGCTGCTGCGCCACTTCACTGCGCGGCTGAAACCTGTCTGATCAGCAACCGGTCAGACTGGGTGATCAACCGCGCCAAGCTGTGAAGATCACTGGCCGCTTCCGGTTAAACGGCCAAGTAAAAAAGCCCCTGCACCAAGGTGCGGGGGCTTTCGTTTATCTAAGCAAAGCCGGGTCGTCAGACCGCCTGATACTCCAGCTCGACGGAGCCCAGCGCCTTGAGAGTGGACTGGGCGGAGTCACGCTGGCTGATCTGGCCGTTTTTGTTCTCCAGCAGTACGGCGCGGCGGATGGTGGCGAGATCTTCGCCATTAAGCACTGCATGGGCGCAGGCCATCTGCATCGGTGGCAGGCTGGGGTTGAAGGCGGCGTTCTCGGCGTAGCGGCCAGAGAAGATGCGGCCATCGGCAAACTGCAGCGCCACCGCGGCATAGCCCTGACTGTAGGGGGCGTAGCTTTGACGGGCGGCGGCCAGCGCGGCTTGCCACAGCGGATCTTCGCTTTGAAGCTCAAGCTCTGCGTGATCCTGCGGGCTCATCAGCGCATCTGTGATGTCGAGATCCGCCGGGCCAAACGAGTGGGGCAGGAAGGATTGCAGGGCGCTCAGGTCATCCGGCAGAGAGACTTTCAGGATCTTGGCGGTGCTCAGCTCGTTCATAAACTGACGGCAGTGGCCGCAAGGGGTGTAGTTGACGGTGATTTCAGAGATCCCGGTCTCGCCACCCAGCCAGGCGTTGGAGATGGCGGACTGCTCGGCGTGAACCGAGTGGAACAGACCTTGCCCTGCAAACTCCATGTTGGCACCGAAGTACCAGGTGCCACTCAGGCCGCAGGCTATGGCACCGACATAAAACTTGGAGATGGGCGCCACCGAGCAGGCGGCTGCCAGCGGCAACAGGGCGAGGCGCAGGGCGCGATCATCGAGACCTGTGGCGGCTTTCAGGGTGGCGACTTGCTCCGGCGTGAAGCGGGCGTTGAAGTCGGCACTATCCAGCATGGGCTGCACGGCTGCTTTGAGCGGGGCAGAGAGGGTATCGAATGGCTTGGCAAAACGGGGATGCATAGTGTGTCCTCAAAGGCCAATTGGGCGGCCATTGTAGGGAGCAAGCTCGGGTAAATGTGTGAGCAGGCTCACGCCCTGATGGGCAAACGGAGGGGGATGGTAATGGAAACGTTTGTCTTGTGCAAATTGTGCGGCAGGTCGCACACCGAGAGGCCAGCAGGCCCCCCGGAATGGTCAACAGGTGGTCAATGGGGTGATCAGATCAGCCAGTGATAGATGGCAAACAGCAGCGGGGCGACGGCAGCGGTGAGGATCCCGCACACCACCATGGCGAGCGATGCAAAGGCCCCCTGGGTGATCCCCTTCTCGGCGGAGGTAGCCGTGCCGATGGCGTGGGCACAGGCCCCCATGGCGAGCCCTTGCGCTTCCGGATCGGTCACTTTGAGCAGTTTGAGCAGTGGATAGCCGATCAGGGCACCGACAATCCCCACCACCACCACCACGGCGGCCGCGATGGCGGGAATGCCGCCGATGGACTGGCTGACGCTCATGGCGAGCGGGGTGGTAATCGATTTGGTGGCAAGCGAAGCAAGTAGTGCCGGATCTGTGCCCATAAAGTGACCGATTAGCAGGGTTGTGCACACCGAGATCAAGACGGAGGCGAGGGTACAGATTAGGATGGGCTTGAGCTTGGCCTGGATCTGGCGCGCCTGCTGATAGAGCGGCAGCGCCAGCGCCACTACTGCGGGCTCCAGCAGCATGGTAATGGGGCTGCTGCCGCGCTCGTACTGCTCAAGGGGCAGATCAAACCAGAGCAGCAGGCCGATGATCACCGCGGTCGGCACCAGCACAGGGTTGATGATGGGCCAGGGCAGGCGGCGATAGAGGGCGCGGGTGGCGAAATAGAGCGCCAGGGTCAGAGGGATCGCTAGCCAGAAGATCATTTGTTCATCCTCTGGTAGAGCCGACCGACGGTGGCGAGGATCAGCACGATCCCGAGCACGATGCAGAGCATGATGACGCCGAAGGATTGGCGCAGGGGCTCAAGCCAGGCCACCAGCCCGACAGCGACCGGCACGAACAGCACGCCCATGTGGCGCAGCAGCAAGCCAGCGCCCAGCTCGACCCAGTGCAGCTTGATCAGTTGCAGGGAGAGCAGCACAAACAGCAGCAGCATACCGATGATGCTGCCGGGAAAGGCGAACGGCAGGATGGCTGCCACGGATTTGCCTGCCAGCAGGCAGGCGACGATGACCATAAAGTCACGAAAGTACAGCAAGGCGCGTTGCGCGATCACGTGAACCTCATCGACTGGGAAGAAAAATCGCAGTTTACCAGAGAGGCCGGGTCGCGGCATTAAAACAATAACAACTGAAATCAGTTCGTTTGAAGCTGATTTGTATGCAGATTATCTGTTGAACATCGTCTGATAGAACCCTTTTTCGAACTACAAGGAGTAGTGATGACATCCCTCTTGTCCCGAGTTCGCCAGCTGGCGAATGATAATGCGTTGCCACCCCATCTGCTGCAAACCCGTCAGTGGGATGGGCCTCTGTGCCGGGTGCGACTCGACAACACAGGTTCTGATGCCACCCCGGTTGAGCGCTGGGTGCTTTTTGACGGCAAGCTTGGCCTGCCGGTGGAGAGCGCCATCTATGGCGAAGGATTCCAGATGCTGGCCCAGACCATGGGTAGCTGGCAATCACCGCAATATGTCGGCCGTTGTCCCGATGCCAGCGTTTATCGCATCACTGATGACAATGGCTATCACACCATTCACAACCTGTTGCTGGTGGAGCATGGCAAGGGGTGGCTGCTGCTCGCCTTTGCCAGCTGCCACCGTTTTGGCGGGGAGTTTCGCCTCTATCCCGATGGTCGCTTGCAGATCCTGATGAATTGCGAAGGGCGGGAGCTCGCGGCCGGTGAGCACTGGCAGAGCGAGGCGCTGATCTGCCTCGAAGGAGCGGAGCGCGAGGATCTGCTGGCCGAGCTGGCACGGCTGATCGAGGTCGAACATGGCTCGCTGATCAGCAAGGTGAGTGAGCGCCCGAGCGGCTGGTGCTCCTGGTATCACTACTACGCCGAGGTGAGCGCTGCCGATATTCGCGAGAACCTGCAGGTGCGTGCCGAGCGTTTCCCGGCCCTGCGTTATGTGCAGATCGACGACGGCTATCAGGCCAAGATGGGCGACTGGCTCACTCCGTCGGCCAAGTTCGAGCAAGGTGTAGCCTCACTGGCTGCGGAGATCAAACAGGCTGGCTGCGAGCCTGCCCTCTGGGTCGCACCCTTTATTGCAGAGCCCGGTTCACAGGTGTTTCAGGATCATCCCGAGTGGTTTGTGAAAGGGGATGACGGCCTGCCGCTCCCCTCCGAGCGGGTCACCTATGGCGGTTGGCGTTGTACTCCCTGGTATGTGCTGGACGGTACCCACCCCGAGGTGCAAGCGCACCTCGAGCGGGTGTTCCGTACCCTGCGCGAGCAGTGGGGCATCCACTATTTCAAGCTCGATGCCAACTTCTGGGGCGCCATCCACGGTGGTCGTTTCCACGATCCGGCCGCCACTCGGGTTGAGGCCTATCGGCGCGGCATGGCCGCCATCCTGCGTGGTGCTGGCGATGGTGCTTTCCTGCTCGGTTGCAACGCCCCCATCTGGCCAAGCCTTGGGCTGGTGCACGGCATGCGGGTGAGTGACGATGTGGAGCGCAATGGCCACCGCTATCGCCAGATCGCCCGTGAAGCCTTCTGCCGTGCCTGGCAGAATGACAAGCTCTGGGCCCTCGACCCCGACTGCATTTGTCTGCGGGATCTACCGACCCAGCAGGCGAGCCAGGCTGAATACAACTTCCATCTGGCGGCGCTGGTGGCGAGCGGTGGCATGATGCTGGCCGGTGATCGACTGCAAGATCTCGATGAGGAGCAGGCGGCGCACCTGCGCAAGCTGCTTGAGCTCTGTACGGCCCGGGCACCCTCTGCCCGTTTCGAGTCGATGGACTTTGCCTGTGGTGAAGTAAGCCTGCCCGAGGGCGGCACTTTGCTCTGTCTGTTCAACTGGGAGGGGCAACCACAGGAGTTTCTGCTGCCAGAAGGGGGAACTGATTTTTGGCATGGGCAGGCAGTCGGTACGGCTGTCACCCTGCAAGAGGGCGAAGGGCGGGTGATCCGCTACGCCTGATCACAACCTCACCATAAACAATTCAGGCTCCATCACGGAGCCTGAATTGTTTCAATCAGCAGTTATCAGTCACGTTTTTCAGTAACGCCACTCAAAGCCGACGGCGTATTTGGCTGAGCCATAGCCCGGGATATCACTGCCGGAGGCGATCGCCTTGAGGGTCAGCAACGGGGTGATGGGCACCCCCAGACCAAAACCGATGGCCAACTGATCATTGGGGTTCCCCATCAGATCGACCCGCATCACCCGATAGAGGGACATATCCTCGCTCAAGTGCATATAGGCTTGCGAAGCGCGGTTATAGACCTGACCAAACACCTCCAGCTGGAAACCTGACTGGGCGCTGATGGCCAGCGGTACCCCGACAAACTTGTAGAGATGGGAACCGTTGAAGTAGCTGTTGGTGATCAGAGGAGTGAAATCAGTCTGCTGATAAAGGGTGTTGAAGTTCTGTTCTACGATGCGATAGGTCTGCTCGGGCAGGCGAGCAAGATAATCCGGTACATCGAACCGGTATGCGGCGTTGGCTGCCAGCGGCAGCAGGGCCAGTAATCCGAGCAGTGCGTGGTGACGAGGCATCAGCAAATGGCTTCCGTTCGGCCAAAGAGATCTCTTGCTTGTGAGACATCCGCTCAGGATGTTGCAAGATATTGGTTTTTGGGGAGATCCCCTTCGTCATTATGACCTGAAGAAGGGGACGGGCGGGAAGGATTTATTGTGAAACTACTCACAACTCATAAATCTTCCAGATAGTGGTAGAGACTCTTAAGAATCGCAAAGTTCCGTTCGTTACTCTGGTTCTGCTCGGCCAGCGCCTCGAGACGGGGCACATAGTCCGGCAGACGGCGGCTGAAGTAGTCGCTGCAGTGCAGGCGCCAGCGTTTCTGCTCCGCTTCGCTCAAGGTGTGCGGCCAGTTGCGGGCGCGGTAGCGAAACAGCATCTCCGGCAGCCGGGAGTCGGTAAAAGCGAACTCCCGCTCACCCAGCAGATCCGCGGGGGTGGCACGCACCAGATCCATGGTGGACTTGTCGCCATGGCCAAAGAATCCGGCGTAGAGCTGGGTATCGGGGTCGCTCTCATTGCTGCCGGCGAACTCCTGATTGAACACTTCCACCAGTTTTTCCCGCACCTCGGGGTGCGCGCGCAGCAGATCCAGGTTCTTGCGGCACTGCTCCCGATCGATGCCGAGCTCGTCGGCGCGCTCCGCCGTCAGGGTGGCGGCCGGTGCCAGCACCGGGCACTTGTTGATGTGTACCAGTTTGACCGGAATGCCGGCCAGATCCCCCAGCTCCTCTTTTTTGGTATAGAGGCGCTCGCGGATCTCCTCGCTGGAGAGTTCAATGAGCGGGGTGAGGTCGCGGGTCAGGTCGACCATGATCACCGCGTTCTGGTTGGTGGGGTGCCAGGCGAGCGGTGAGACCCAGCTTGCACACCCCTGCCACGGGGAGAACATACCGGAGACGTGTACCAGCGGTTTCATAGTCACCACGTCGATGAGGGTCTTCACCTTGTTCTTGTTACGAAGGTCAAACAGGTACCCGAACAGCTTGGGCTGGGCCTTTTTCACCAGCTTGGCCATCTCGATGGTGGCCAGCACGTCTGACAGCGCATCGTGGGCATTGGCATGGGCGACGCCGTTGGCGACCGTCAGCTTCTCCAGCCGGAAACTCGGTTTGCCTTCATCATCAAAGGCCCACTCGATCCCCTCCGGGCGCAGGGCGTAGCAGGCCCGCAGCATGTCGAGGATGTCCCAGCGTGAGTTACCGTTCTGCCAGCTGTAGGCATAGGGGTCATAGAAGTTGCGATAGAGGGTGTAGCGGGTCACTTCATCATCGAAGCGGATGCTGTTGTAGCCCAGCACACAGGTATTCGGAGTGGCGAACTGCTCGTGGATCTGGCGAATGAAATCCGCCTCGCACAGCCCATCCTTCATCGCCTTTTGTGGCGTGATACCGGTGATAAGGCACGCCTCCGGATCCGGCAGGTAGTCTGCCGGAGGCTTGCAATAGATGACCAGCGGCTCGCCAATGAGGTTGAAATCCGCATCGGTACGAATACCGGCAAACTGCGACGGCCTGTCCTTGGCGGGGCTGATGCCGAAGGTCTCGTAGTCGTGGAAATAGAAGGTAGGATTTGTCTGCTGGTTCATTTCGTGGTTCTGAATTGTGTCTATATGCTTGAAAAACAAGTCGTTATACGGAGTGTTATCTCAGATTGTCTCACTTTGTCCGATCTTGATTCAGTCCGTTTCAGACCAGTTTGGTACATATCTGTGTACACGTTAGGACGCGTTAATGTGTCAGTGAAAAATCAGATGACCAGTCACAGGAGAGTCATATGCCACTTACTGATACGAAGCTACGGGCCCTCTATGGTAAGCCCTACTTTGGCAAGACGGAATTGTCAGACCGTGATGGACTGTCAGCTCGGGTCACCGAGCGAGGCACCATCTCGTGGCAATATCGCTATCGCTGGCAAGGAAAAGCAGCGAGACTCAAAATTGGACGCTATCCCGACCTTAAACTCGCTGATGCCAGGGCGTTGATCCCTGCTATCCGTGGCGCTCTTGAACGTAATGAACATCCCAGAGTTTTCTGGGATAAACTCCACCAGAAGCATGATGTCACCCTGAAACAGTGCTGCGAGCATTTTCGTGAGCACCATTTGCCCAAGCTGCGGCCTCGTACGGTCATGCTCTATGAGCATACCATGCAGCGCTATTTCGAACCTCTGTTTATTGGTATTCCGGTGGAACAGATCCCGTTTTCGAGCTGGCTGGAGTGGTTTGATAAGATTTGTCCCGTCCTAAATCCGACTTGCAAAAGCGATTACGGTCCTGCAACCGTGCTTCTCTATGAAAAAGTCATAGCTGTCCGTGACTCTTATGGACCTAATTTTGGCATCAAAGCACCACCACTCTGGGATGGCATTTGCAACAACGAGCAAGACATTCAAGACCTGACTTTTGCTGTGCACAGCTCTGGTGCCGATATGTGGATCACCACAAAGGGCGGCCCAGATGGCAAGTTTGATGGGATGGCTTCTGCTGGCCCTGACTTCTGGGTGAGCCGTTATGACACCACCCCTGATACCTACGCACATGAAGCATTCCACCTGTTCGGCGCAGAAGATCTTTACAACCGTAAAGGTGCAGAAGGATTCTGCGACCAAGGATGCATCTGGGCTGGTCGTCTGATGTGTGGTTACGGTGATCTGACCAAGAACAACATGTTCGGTGGCAGTCCTTCTGCCATTGAGCAAGGGGATATTTACCCTTACGGTCCAAGCGAGAGGTATTTACTCCAAAACTTCTACAACAACCCTGACAGCCCTGATGCCGCTCGCCTGTTGACGATGCCTGATGGCAACCTCCGCGCTTGCTAGGGATGGACAAAAGGCACTGGTGCAGGCGTCATGCCGAGTGCAGACGTTGCTGATCGCACTTTCACAATGAAAGTAGACAGCACTACCCTGACTAATGCGAAGCCGTACATCGATGTTACCATCACTGCCTCTGGCACTGATGCTGCCGGTAAGCGTCTCTCTGTAGAGCTGTATAGCGAGTCTGGCAGCGCGGTTGTGGGCCAGCACTACAACGATGGTATCTCGCAACTGGTGCGCTTTGACCCGACGACTGGACAGACTGCTCTGGATGCTACGGGCAACCCGACCTACACAGTGCGCGTGACAGCGCGTGACCTGGCGTTCGTCGGTGCCAAGAGCTTTACCCTCGGCCTGCGTAGCGGTACTGGCGGTAATGTGATTACCCAGCCAATCGTTATCACTGTGCAAGGTGCCAACACTGATGATGGTCGCAACGATGGTGGTGACAACGGTGGCGGTGGTTCGACAGGACCGATCTCATTGCTGACTTTGGTTATCTGCGGGTTGGTTCGCCGGCTTAAAATGTGTTGATAAGCCTTGTACCAATACCTTTTTTCATCATTATGGCAAGGTGGTCAAGCTGCGTTGGCATGGTAGGTCGCCAAAGCACCCAGATGTTATGAGTGTTGCCGAGAATAATTACGGGCGTCCCCAAAACACGAATTCCGATTAAACGATTTATTACAGTCAAGGCTCCCACCATGTCGGGAGCCTTTCTTATTTCTATCTCTCTTTGCCGGATGTGCGGAGAAGTCGGACATCATGGCGCAGGGTTAACTTGGTCGTATTTGTAGGTCTGCACTCTTGAGCTTGAAGGTACACCCTTGCTGGATGAGCTCCTCCCGATTTGCCAGCACCAGCGGGTAGAGCAGGGGATGTTGTTGATGTTCTCCGTTATAGCTCACTTGCATCCGTTCCAGTGCGTAATGCACCAAGGGGATCCGTTGGCTGATCAACAGCTGGTTCCCTGTCATCGCATAGTCTCTGGCAATGATGGCCTGTTGTCCTTCACTGAGCCCAGGATTGGGAACGACTACCGCAGTCACCTGGGTGTTCCACTCCAGATCCTGCTCCCGGCCGTGAGGAGAGGCATCCAGCAGATCCGGTTCGCCCCGAAAACGACTCATCACAAAATCCAGATATTCCCCTTTCTTCTCGCAGTAGGCACGTACGTGCCAGCGGATCCCGTCATAGACCAGAGTGTGAGGCACGATATTGCGGCCACTCTGCTCCTCTGAACTGAGGGATACGTAATCGACATCGACCCGCAGTTGGCCGCGCGCCGCCTGCACCAAACCCCGCACAATCTTGGGGTCGATATGGCGGTTCGGCACATCCAGGATCTCGATATGGCCGTAGCGCAAATCCATCAGCGGCAGCGTTAACAGGCCCGCTTCATGTTGGCGCTGGTGCTGCTTTTCACGGTGTAGCAGCATCAGGTACTCATCCACTTTTCCCTCACTAAAGCGCGGGACAAAGTGCTCTGTGGGTTTGTATCCCTTCAGGCTTCTGTCATAGACCAGCCCCTCTGGTGAGTAGTGGGTCAGGTAGTGGTTGATATCCCGCGACGCCTGTTGGCGACCGATATTGAAGGCGGTCATCAAATGATTGGTAGTCAGCCGTCCCTCCCACTGCAAGACGATCTCCAACAGACGAAAGCGCAGGGTTTGATCCCAGGTGAGCTCTTTGGGTGCCATACGTGCTCCAAAATGCGACATGTTTATGTAACCAGTGTCGGCATGAGTATACAGGCTACATATAATGGGTCCATCGAAATGAGCGCCAAAGGAGCATGTCATGAACGGGAAGCTGGATAGTGCTTACAGCCATCACGCCGCGTGCCGGATGCAGCAGCGCGGTATTGCTCCCGAGTTGGTAGAGCTGCTGCTGAACATCGGACGTTCTTCTTATCACCAGGGGCGCGAACTGGTTTATCTCGATCGCAAAGGCGTGACGATGCTGCAAGCCGAGTACGGATTGCCAGCGGAATGCTGCCAGCGTCTGCGCCGTCACTATCTGGTCCTGCAAAACGGCGAGATTGTCTCCGTCGGTCATAAAACCACTCACTTCAAACGCGATCGTCACTGAGGCGCTATGAACTCAAGTCTGTTATCAGGTCAGGCGGCCATACCCCTGATCAAGGGGATCTATTGCCTGCTGTCAGCCGAGCGAGGTAGGGAGCTGACCGCTCTGCTTGCCAAAGACGCGTTTCACCAACAGGGTGAGACTTCACCACTGGCGGTGGTGACGGCATTGGCTATCCATGTCGAGCAACATAGGCTGGATTGCACGTCACAGCCCATCTATCTGGGGCGTGAGCAACTGATGGCCGGTGCTGCCGATTTGCTGGGGGAGGCTGCCAGCTTCGAAGATCAGGATGCGTTTCGTCTGTTGGCGCTGCTACTCGACAAATTGCTGCGAGGAGGGCGCGGCAGCCGTCAGGCCAAGCTGGATGGACTCACGCCAACCGTGATGGAGCAGCGGGCGCTGGCTGCCCGCTCCCCGAATAGCGGCCTTGTGGTGCGCGGCAGCTGGCGGCGCAAGTCACGCAATCAGCTGGGCCATGCCAGCTGGCTGGATGTGGTAGAAGCCGCCCTCTGGTGCTTCTGGCATGGTGACGCTTTGGCAAGCGGCGAAGTGCTACTCGGTGTGCTGCTGGGCAGGGATGAGCGGGTGCGGCTTGTTTATGGTCTGCTGGTGGGTGCTTTCTACATGGGGGAGTGTTTAAGACTCTAGTGAGGTCGTTTGAATTATTCAGCAAGTGATTTAAATATAACAGGAAAATTAACTTCTGCAGTTTATGTCCACGAACTTCTGCATGTGGTGTTTCAAATATGAAACAGCTGGACAGGTCTGGCTTGGCTCTATTACGGACATTGTTTCCCAGAGCGACACCGCTTGAATGGAACTGACTGAGGACTTGGTGATCCATCTTCTTCAAGTCTGCATCATGGACACGTCGCTTCATCCCATCACCAACTGGCCTCAATACAACAAGTTTTTGATTAGTCGTGGTTCACTCACCTTTTTGGTTGATACCGAGGCCATGCACAACAGGTTTCACCAAGACCATCACGGGCTACGGGGCCGCAGCCAGCTCTACAGCGACAAGAGCATATGCACCTTTGATGCTCAAGGGGAATTTCAGCCTCACTCTGCTGGCCACTCAGGGACTACTCTACTCCTTGTTCGCGGCCGCTGTGTCTGCCGGACTATAGCGGTGCCAGCAAGCAGGTAAGCACGGTGACAGTGGCTTATCGACAGCCCCCAAAGGAAGGCATTACCGACCTGGTTATCGATTCAACCGGGCTGAAGGTGTTTGGCGAAGGCGAGTGGAAGGTCAAAAAACACGGCGCCGAGAAGCGGAGAGTGTGGCGCAAGTTGCATCTGGCGGTAGACCCGGCCACTCACAATATCGTGGCAGCACAAGTCTCGTTGGAAAATGTCCATGATACCGAGGTGTTGCCGACTCTGCTCAATCCACTGCGGCGTAAACTGGGGCGTGTTTATACAGATGGTGCCTATGACAGCAAAGCCAGCCATAAGCTGATAGCGTGCATTTCTTTCGCAATAAAAAGCCCTACCAATCAAATTGGCGGGGCTTTTGCTATTTGGAGTTGAGCATTGAATCGCGGCAAGGATTAGAGTGCAGGCAGCATTCCAAGGCTGACGCTAATCTGTACGCCAACAATCAGCACGCCCATGGCGGCGGCCACTCCTAGCGCCACTACGCCACCCGGGGCACGGTAGTGGTGGGCAGGCGCCTGTTTGCGGCTCTGCCACACCAGCGCCACCGGCAGCAGTACCGCGAGGATCGCCAGCGCAATGGCTGCGTAGCCGAGCGCCATGATAAAGCCCTGCGGGAAGTAGAGGGCAAACAGCAATGGCGGCACGAAGGTGATGAGGCCAGTCTGGGTGCGGCCCTGCCAGTTGTCCTTGCGGCGGGTCACCTTGGCCATAAAGTCGAACAGTCCCAGCGTCACCCCGAGGAAGGAGGTGGCGAGCGCCAGATCGGCAAACAGGTGCATCGCCTGATTAAACGCAGGCCAGCTCACCAGTTTGCCAACGTTGGCCAGCAGGCTGTCCAGCGCACCACCGGTTTGCAGCAGCGCTTGCTGGCCGAGCAGACCGAGGATTGCTACCTGCCACAGCACATAGAGGATCAGCGGCAGGGCTGAGCCCCAGACAAAGACCCGGCGCAGCTGCTTGGGGCAGTCACCGAGGTAGAGCATCACGCTCGGAATGGAGCCGTGAAAGCCAAACGAGGTGAAGATGACCGGCAGGCCCGCCAGCAACAGGCCCTGACCCAGCGGCATTGAGAGCAGATGCTGCCCTTCGGTGCGGGGCAGCAGCAACGCCAGCACCACCACCATGATCACCAGTTTGACGGTGAACATCAGCCGGTTGAGGTAATCCACCGAGCGGGTACCGACACAGACCATGCCGCCAAACAGCAGGGTAAAGGCCCAGGCGGCCTGCTCCTGGCTCAGGGTCATGCCTGCATCGGCCAGCGCTTGTGCCAGCAGGCTGCTGCCACCGCTGATGTAGGCGGAGGCCAGCGAGTAGAACAGCATCAGGATACAGAAGGAGGCGATGCGCTTGCCCCAGGGGCCGAGCAGATGATCCGCCAGCTGGTGCAGGTACCACTTGCCGGTGTTGAGGCTTGCCTCTACTTGCAGCATGGCGGTGAAGGCCATCAGGGCCCAGAGGCCGACCATCAACATCAGTGTGGCGGGGCCGCCGAGGGAGGAGGAGGCCAGCGGCAGGGCCAGCATGCCGGCACCTATGGTGGTGCCGGCAATCAACAGGGTACAACCCAGAGTTTTGGTATTCATGTTATCCATCCGAACGTAGCGGTGTCAGTGCAAACAGGCGATGTCAGCAGTGACGTCAACAAGAGGGGGCCGATTGGCGTTATCAGAAGGTGCCTCCGGTGATAGGGCCGGAGGCTAGCAATATCGGAACGGGAACATCTGTACCTAAAACCTGTCAGTTGTAAAAGATGGTTGCCACGTTAGCGGATCAAAATAGCGGAAACAACCCCTTTTATACGGATCTTGTGCTGGCTTGTGGCAACAAGTGGAAATAAATGATGACAGTGATGGCCAATTGCAGAAAAAAGCACCGAAAAAATGACTGGCAGGGGCTCATTGATACAGGTCAGCCAAGTGGTTGCAGCACGGATGGGGGAGTGCCTTGTCGTGGCGTTGGCGTTTAGTTGCGGGGTGAAAGGAGTGTGGATGCCGGTTGTTTAGTCGGCCAGACGGTAGAGAAAGCAAAGCGGGCGGGTAGGGTTGTGGGGAAAAACAATAAGGCTGCCAATCCTGGCAGCCTTATTGTTTTTCCCCACCCATTGACAGCAAATCGGGTCTGCTGCGGTCAGGTTAGCGACGGCGCTTGAGGGTGCGGCTCACATAGTGCAGCCCGCTTTGGTATTCGCCGTTCACCGCCTTGAGCGCCAGCTCCAGCGCCTGGTTGGCCAGCGCGTCGTGCTGCTGGGGCAGGGAGTTGATGCCAAAGGGGAGGAAGTCGAGCAGCCGATCGTCCCCGAAGGTGGCCATGGCGAGCTGGCTCATATCGATCTCTTGCTCCAACAGGTAGTCGAGTACCCCCTCCATCAGGATATAGGAGGTAGTGATTAGCGCTTCGGGCAGTTGACCCAGCTGCTGGTGCAGATCTTTGATCAGGCGATACCCCTCAAGGCGAGAGAAGTGATCCCCTTCGCACAGGTGGCGAGCCGCGCTGTGACTGGCGACCGCCTGCTCGAAACCGGCTTTGCGCTCCTGACTGATCGTGAGTGCCGGCAGCGCGGTGATCAAGGCGATATGGCGCAGAGTCGGGGTGAGCAGGGAGCTGGTGAGATCAAAGCTCGCCTTCTCGTTTTCACTGGCGACGGTGACGAACTTGTCGGCTGCCATCGCCCGGTCGATGGCGAGGATTTGGCTGCCTTGCGCCTGCAATTTGCCGTAGAAGGGGTCGTCTGAGGGCAGGCAACTGGCCACCAGCAGGGCGTCCACATGGCGGCTCACCAGCATCTGGGCCAGCTCTTTTTCGGTGGCGGGCTCATCTTCCGAGCAGACGATGAGCAGCTGATAGCCCTGCGCCCGGGCCCCCTGTTCCAGCCGTTTGGCCAGTTTGGCGTAACTGGCGTTCTCAAGGTCGGGCAGGATAAAGCCGAGGGTCTTGGTCTGGCCGCCACGCAGGGAGGCGGCGCGGCTGTCCGGCTGATAGTTATGGGCGGTGACAACGGCCATCACCTTATCGCGGGTGGCCTGACTGATGCGGTATTGGTCGGCCTTGCCATTGATCACATAGCTTGCCGTGGTGCGCGAGACACCGGCGAGGGCGGCGATTTCATCCAGTTTCATCATATTGGCTCTGTTTGAGTTGCAAGGCCCACGGTCACTGCCGGGTGAGGGCACCGAAAAGTGTGCGCGGGATCATATCATTGAAAAGCACTCTTTGTGGGTACTTGATCAATTCGCTGAAACGATTCAGTCTGAGTGTAAGTGAAACGATTCAGCCTGTCAGCAACGAAGAGACCCAGTGGCCTGAAAATCAGGCTCCGATCACAGTCAACCGTGTTCGGGTCAATTGTCAGCTGGCGAGTTACCCGAATGTTCAATTGTGACGTACCGGCGCGGCCGGAACCTGATGGAGAGTCTCTATGTTGAAGTTGGCGCGAGAGCAGATCTTGCTGGGACAGTCGGTGGCAACCAAGTCGGACGCCATTGCCCTGCTGGCAGGTAAACTGACCGAAGCCGGTCTGGTGGAAGCGGGCTATGTGGATGGGATGATGGCCCGTGAAGCGCAGCATGCCACCTATCTTGGCAGCGGCATCGCCATTCCCCACGGCACCACCGACACCCGTCATCTGGTGAAGAGCACAGGCGTCATGGTGGCCCAGTTCCCCAATGGTATCGAGTGGGATGAGGGGCAGATCGCCTACGTCGCCATCGGTATCGCCGCCAAGTCCGACGAGCATCTGGGCATTTTGCGCCAGCTCACCCATGTGCTGGGTGACGAGCAGGCGGCAGCCCAGCTCAAAGAGGCCACCGATGCCGACACCATCATCAACATCCTGACTGGCGCTACTGCCGCCAAAGAGGTGCAATACCTGACCCTGGCTGACTTCCCGGCCGATGATCGCGACCAACTGCTGCTGGGAGCAGCCGCCCGCGCCAAATCGGCGGGCTGGGGCGATGCCGCCATGGTGAGCGCCCTGTTGGCAAGCGATCCCGCCTATCTGGGCGAGGGCGTCTGGCTCGCTCGAGCACAAGCGGCCCAGACCGGCTGGGTGCTGGCCACCCCGAGCCGCGCCCTCGCGGCAGGGGAGCTGCCGGTCAACGCCATGCTGCTGTTGTGCGCCGCAGATAGCAGCCATCTGCCGCAACTGGAGAATCTGGCCAAACTGGCCGCCGCTGGTCAGCTGGCGACGCTGGCAGGCGGCGAGGGGCTGGCCATGCTGCAAGCGGGCCCCGCGAGCGGTCTTTCCGAAACCTTCACCATCATCAACCCCCACGGTCTGCACGCCCGCCCGGGCGCCATGCTGGTCAAGGTGGCCAAAGAGTTTGAATCAGACATCCGGGTTGCCAATCTGGATGGCAGCGGCGAGGCAGTCTCCGCCAAGAGCCTGATGAAGGTGATTGGCCTTGGCGTCAAGTGCGGTCACCGTCTGGCATTTCGTGCCGAAGGGGCAGATGCCGAAGCCGCCCTCAAGGGGATCGGTGAGGCCATCGCCGCCGGTCTCGGCGAGGGGGCGCATTGATGAAAATTGTTACCATTACCCTTAACCCCGCCCTTGATCTCACTACTCGCCTTGAGGCGATGAGCCTGGGTGAGGTCAATCTGGTGAGCGAGGCCAACCTGCGTGCCGCAGGCAAGGGGATCAACGTCGCCATGGTGCTCAAGGATCTGGGCCGCGAGGTGGGCGTCACCGGTTGGCTGGGCGCTGACAATGAACAGAGTTTTGTCTCCCTGTTTGCCGAGCGGGCGCTGGATGATCACTTTGTGCGCGTGGCGGGCAGCACCCGCATCAACGTCAAGATCTCCGAGCAGTCTGGTCGGGTCACCGATCTCAACCTGCCGGGACTCACCATCCAGCAAGGGGAAGTGAGCGCGCTGGAGCAGGCCATCGACCAATTGGCTGCGCATGCAGAGTGGTTCGTGCTGGCGGGCAGCCTGCCCAAAGGGGTGGCCCCCGATTACTGCGCCCATCTGATCCGCCTGCTCAAGGCAAAAGACAAGCAGGTGATCTTCGATTGCAGCGGCGCGGCCTTAACCGAAGGGATCAAAGCGGCGCCGACCCTGGTCAAACCCAATCTGGAGGAGCTGAGCCAGTGGGCGGGCCGCCCCATCAAGACCCTGAGTGAGCAGGCCGAGTGTGCCCGCGCGCTGCAGGCAAGCGGCATCCCCAACGTGGTGATCTCCAACGGCGCCGATGGCCTGATCTGGTTTGCCCCGGATGCCGTCTGGCAGGCCATTCCACCGCGGATGCAGGTGGTCAGCACGGTTGGTGCTGGCGATTCGCTGGTGGCTGGTCTCGCCCATGGTCTGAGCCTTGGCTGGGCGCCGGAGCAGACCCTGCGGCTGGCCACCGCCGTCTCGGCCTTGGCGGTCAGTCAGGTGGCGGTAGGCTTTAACGATATCAGTGTGCTCAACCCTTTACTTGAACAGGTGCGCGTAGAGCGTCTGGATGCGCTGGCACAAGTTCAATGCAATACCCCCTCAATGGAAAACTAAGGAGATGCCCAATGAAAGCAATCTTGGTTACGGCTTGCCCGGCGGGCATTGCCACCAGCTTTCTCGCTGCAAAACGGATAGAACAGCAGGCCAAACTGGCTGGCTGGGAACTCACCCTCGACGTCGGCTCCAGCGTGCAACCGCGCCAGATCCCCTCAAAAGAGCAGATTGCCGCAGCCGATCTGGTGCTGGTTGTCGCCAGTGCCCCGGTGGATCTCGCTGCCTATGATGGCAAGCGGGTCTATCAGGGCAGCATGGATCTCGCCCTGCAGGATCCGGCTGCCTTGCTGGAAGAAGCCGCCAGCGGCGCCAGCCTCTATCGCCATCAAGCCGCGCCTGCTGCCGCCAAATCGGCCGCCGCTGGCAAGCGCATCGTGGCGGTGACCGCCTGCCCGACTGGCGTTGCACACACCTTTATGTCGGCAGAAGCGCTGGAGACCATGGCCAAACAGCTGGGTTATCAGATCCGCGTCGAGACTCAAGGCTCGGTCGGTGCCCAGAATGCCCTGACTGCCGAGGAGATTGCATCTGCCGATCTGGTGTTCCTCGCCACCGATATCGAAGTGGACATGGCCCGTTTCGATGGCAAGCAGGTCTACCGCACCAGCACGGGCGCTGCGCTCAAGAAAACTCGCGCCGAGCTCGACAAGGCGTGGAATGAGGCGACACTGTATCGCCACAGCGGTGCCAGCCAACCCAAAAAAGAGGAAAAAGCCGGCCCCTACAAGCACCTGTTGACCGGCGTCTCCTTTATGCTGCCGATGGTTGTGGCGGGCGGCCTTATCATCGCGCTATCGTTTGTGTTCGGTATCGAAGCGTTCAAGGTGGAAGGCACTCTAGCCGCCGCTCTGATGAAGATCGGTGGTGGCTCCGCCTTCGCCCTGATGATCCCGGTGCTGGCCGGTTACATTGCCTACTCCATCGCTGACCGCCCAGGTCTCGCTCCCGGCATGATCGGCGGTATGCTGGCAAGCTCGCTGGGCGCCGGTTTCCTTGGCGGTATCGTGGCCGGTTTCCTGGCCGGTTACAGCGCCAAATACCTGAGCGACAAGGTGCGCCTGCCGACTACCCTGGAAGCGCTCAAGCCGATCCTGATCATTCCGCTCTTTGCCAGCCTCTTTACCGGCCTGGTGATGATCTACGTGGTGGGTGGCCCGGTAGCCGGCATCATGAATGCCATGACCGAGTTCCTCAACAACATGGGCTCTGCCAACGCCGTGCTGCTGGGTGTCATCATCGGCGCCATGATGTGCTTCGACATGGGGGGGCCGGTCAACAAGGCGGCCTACGCCTTCGGGGTTGGCCTGCTGGCCTCCAAAACCTACGCCCCGATGGCAGCGGTAATGGCCGCCGGCATGGTGCCGGCATTGGGGATGGGGATCGCCACCTTCCTGGCCCGCACCAAGTTCATCAAGGCGGAGCAGGAAGCGGGAAAAGCCTCCTTCGTGCTGGGTTTGTGCTTTATCTCCGAGGGGGCCATCCCGTTTGCCGCCAAGGATCCGATGCGCGTCATCCCGGCCTGCATGGTCGGCGGTGCCCTGACCGGTGCGCTCTCCATGCTGTTCGGCTGTGAGCTGATGGCACCCCACGGCGGTCTGTTCGTGCTCTTTATCCCGCACGCCATCAGCAACGTCATGATGTATATCGTTGCCATTGCCGCAGGCTCGCTGCTGACCGGTGTCTCCTACGCCATGCTCAAACGCGGCGAAGAGCAGGCCAAACTGGCCACGGCATAAGCCTTGCCACCCGGCAACACGTCATAACCAAGAGCGGCCTGCGTGCCGCTTTTTGTTTTGCCGGTGATATAGGTGAGTTGTGAGGTGGGGATTGCAGGTAGGCTGAGTTTAAAAATCCCAGCCGGGCTGTGCTTGCAGTTCACTGGGAGCGCCTTCCTGTGCCTTGCGGCGAGCGGCGTCGACCCGCGCCTTGCGGTTGCGGCACAGGCGCATCACCTCTTGTTGCTGGGCAGGGGTCATGGTGAGCCAGTTGAAACGCTCTTCGCGGTTACGCAGGCACCCCTTGCAGTAGCCTTTGTTGTTCACTTCGCAGACCCCGATGCAGGGGCTCTGCAGCGGGAAGATTTCGAGCTGTTCCATCCATCACCTCGCACATCCTGTCACCTTGTTATAACCCAGCGGATCCCCTTTGGAGAAATCCTGCTTCAAGTGATTGATGTCGTTTGCTTTCCCCCTGCAAATTTGGCATCTTCCCCGCCGAGCATGGCTCTTGGTGTTATATGAGGACATATGAACAAACACGTGTACTGGCTGACCGCCGCAGTGCTGGGACTGGCCGGTTGTGCGGGCAACTCTGACAAAGCAGAAGTGCCCAAAAAACAGACCGACAACAGATGCTTTCTTAACTGCGAGGTGCCGGAAAATCTGGGCAAGCAGTATCTGGACGGGACCTTGCCAGAGGATCTGGTGAGGGTGGAGCGGGTCAATAGCCGTGCGCGTGCCGATTACAGCAAGTTTGGCCCGCAAAGCAGACTGGTATTGGAGCGCTCCGGCAAGATGACCCGCCGTTATGGCGAACTCTATCATCAGCTCTCCCGCTGGGTAGCGGGCGGTGGCAATCCTGCCGATATTACCCGTTACGGTATCAGCCTCGCACAGCTGGGCGGTGCCGATCGCATGGGGAACGTGCTCTTTACCGGTTACTACTCGCCGGTGCTGGAGGTGCGCCACCGCCCGGATGCCAAGTACAAATATCCCATCTATGCCATGCCCAAATGTGGCGGTCGCTGTCCGACCCGGGCCGAGATCCATCAGGGGGCCCTGGCCAACCGTGGACTGGAGCTGGGTTACAGCAAATCCCTTATCGACAACTTCCTGATGGATGTGCAGGGCTCGGGCTTTGTCCATTACGGGGATGACGATCGGCTGCAATATCTGGGCTACAGCGGCAAGAACGGTCACGGTTACGTCAGTATCGGCCGGGGGTTAATCGATCGCGGTGAAGTGCCCAAAGAGCAGATGTCGATGAAGGCCATAAAGGAGTGGGCCAACCGTCAACCGGAGGAGAGCGTCAAGGAGCTGGTGGAGCAGAACCCCTCCTATGTCTTCTTCGAGCGTCGACCCACCAATGATGTGATCGGTGCCGCCGGTATCCCGCTGCTGCCGCTGGCGGCCGTCGCTGCCGACAAGACCCTGCTGCCGATGGGTACCCCGATCCTCGCTGAAGTTCCCTTGCTTGACAAAGAGGGCAACTGGACCGGCAAGCACCAGCTGCGCTTGTTGATTGCGCTGGATGTGGGCGGGGCGGTGAAGAAGGGCCACCTCGATCTCTACCACGGTATGGGCGAGAAGGCCGGTGTCGCGGCCGGTCACTATAAGCACTTTGGCCGGGTCTGGAAACTGGGCCTGCACCATGGGCCGACTGCCGCCCCCTGGTTGTAATCCTCTGAGGGGTTGGGCGTCTGTCATCGGGCGCCCGAGCAATGTGAAGAGACAAAAAAAGCCGCCGGATTGCTCC